>JAFNYE010000013.1 GCA_017383345.1 Alistipes sp.
CTTACCTTTAAGATTGTTCCATACAGTAAAATCAAAACCCTTTGTTGCCTCATTGCCATCAATATAGATGTTAGAGATAGTGTGCAAATCGCCTACAATCTGAATAGCTGTAAGCAATGATGCCTTAACCAAAGAGTCACTCTGGTTTGCTCTATCGCGCAATACAGCTATCGCATTTTCCAATGCCACTACTCCATCATTTGAATCAGTAGTCACAGACTTACCTTCAGCGTTTAGAGTACTAAACTGCCATTCCTGAGTATAAGCCAAACTCTCGTTTTTACGAAGTGAATAGAGCCACATAGCATTCTTGGCCATATCAGCCTTTAGAATAGCCTTAACCTCACTCTGAGCCTTATCGGTTAAATGTTTTTGTGCAAGTGCAGCGATAGTTTGGTGCGCAATAGCTTTGTAAGCATAAGTTGGCACTGCAATCATCGACAATGCGAAAAATAGAACTATAATCTTTTTCATAAAAGTTCCTCCTACTTAAAAATTTCATTAAGAATGTGTGACAATCTATACCCGGCATAAGCCAACTGCTCGCTCATAATAGCCTCAATATCGGCAAGCTGCTTTTTACTCAAGCTTTCAAAGTGCTGACCCTCACCATACATATCAAATGTAGGTCGAAGTTTGACAACATTCTGCGCAACCCACTTGGTAGGATCACCCTTAACAATCTTCTTTATCTGCTTAGCAGAGTAGGTGTCATACTCCTTCTGAAAGCGCTCTATCTTCCACTTTGGATGCAACAGCTGAGGAGAGGCATCCCAAAATGTGTGACGAGCATACTTCTTACCATTCACATAGATAGGCTTCTTTAGCGGATAGCCTGTATCTTTATGATAGTTTGTGTGACTTGGGCAGTGCATATCTACAACCATATGGATAAGGAGTTTGAGATTATCCATAACAATAGAGTCTGGCAGATTGCGGTATTTTCCACCCTCCATCTCTTTGACAATGCGAGCAATCTGGTAAGATGCATCGCGTGTTGGCACACCCTTCTTACCACCTACGGTATTATCAGGATTAAGATAGTTTGAGTGCCAATGGGTCATCTCCTGAAAACCATCGCAATTTCTCCAATAGTCCTGCCACGACGAAAAGTATGGCAACGAGTGTTTCAAATAACGGCGACACTCTGAGTTCGCCTTCTCGGTAAGATGTTGCTCGGCAATATAAGCACCAATGCGGTGTCCCCACTTACCCCAAGCCATAGCGTTATGTGATACCGCAAGAGCTACAACCACAATAATTAAAGTTCTTAAATGTTTCATTGGTATAAATTTAGGTTTATAAATTATTCTTTAGCAAATCTATCTGTCACAGCCGCACAAGCAGCATCACCCGTGATATTGAGTACCGTTCTAATCATATCGAACACTCTATCCAACGCATAGAGCAATGGAAGTCCATCAATAGGAATGCCCGCCGACGCAAGCACTGCAACAACCATAAGAGTTGGACCCGGAACACCTGCTTGACCTATAGAACCGAGTGAGGCAGTAACAGTTATAGCTACATAGTGTGCCATTGTAAGTTCAATACCATAAAATTGCGCAAAGAACAAAGCCACTAATGTATAATAGATAGCATTGCCTGTCATATTGATTGTTGCACCAAGAGGAACAACAAAACCTGACACCTGCTTTGAGATCTTAAGATTATCGCACGCCGACATTGTTACAGGCAGCGTAGCCATTGATGAAGCGGTCGAAAAAGCGATAATCTGAGGGCGTAACATCTCACGGAAAAAGTTGATAAATCTAATGCGCGACAAAAATGTGATTGTGAGCGGATAGACTACAAATCCCATAACCATTACAGCCAACAAATCTACCCACAGCAGATTTGCGACTTTGAGCAACACATCAAATCCGAAAGTTCCTGTTGCCTCTGCCATAAGACCAAATACTCCAATTGGTGCCACATACATCACCTTGCCTATACACCAAATAAGAGCCTCCAACAGATAGTTCAAACCAGCAACAACCTTCTCGCGCTTACTCTGCTCAATAGCCGCAATACCAAAACCCAAGAAGAGTCCAAAGACAATAATCTGCAAAATATTACCCTCTGCTAAAGCCGCTATTGGATTTGCCGGAATCATACCTATCACGGTCTGCCAAAAGCCCGCCTGCTCCGAAATCTCCCCACCACTTTGTGCAGCTGCTGTAATCAAACCTACACTTTCAGCTGACAATCCTGCTCCAGGCTTAAAGAGAAGTCCAAAGGCAATGGCAATAACAATTGATATTACCGTAGTAACCATTATGTAACCTATGCTTACCACGCCTATCCTTCCAGCCGAGCGACTACCACCAAGAGTGGCTGCACCCGAGATTATAGATATAGCCACAAGTGGCACAACAAGCATCTTGATAAGTTGGATAAACAGCGTTCCAAGCGGTGCAAAAACGCTCGCGCCTTGACCCATAGCAATACCAACCACGACACCTGCAACCATAGCCACAAGTATCCAAAAACCGAGATTTTTTATAATTGCTTTCATCTTAAACCGGGTTAAAATCTTGCAACGGCGCGAATTGTTGTGTTATTGTTATTATCCTTCTTATTTCTTGCCACATTATCTATCATAAGGCGATAGATAAATATATACGATGGGTCTGAGTCCTCTGTTGAAGAGAGATAGTAATCCTTGTCGCCACTTATATAGACTTTATCTCCACCTTTGGCCACCAGAGTCTTGTTAACAATTGTATTAGCGGCAACTATCGCCTTAACCTCATCTTTAGCAGGCAAATACCAACCTGAGCCTAAGTTGGCACACCATCTAAAAGCCGGATATTTACTCTGCCAATTAGCAATACGCTTGACCGCATCCATATTAACCATTCCGTCAGTACTACTTTTAGCGCCAATACTACGGTTCTGCTCAGCACTGTCTGATGTCCAAAACAGACCTTTAGTGTGTTTCAAACTCAATATTTTTCCATTTCTACCGCCATTTTCAACAGCAAAAACAACACCTTGCTTTACTCCGTCATCGTAGTAGTCGCCAATTTTGTAAGTCTTAGAAGAACTATTGCTATAAGAGTATAAAGTAGCGCCACTCTCATCAAACTTAGCAACTGCAAAAACTTTATTTGTACGACTCTTGCAATATGTTGAGAAGCCATGTCCCAACAAGTTCCAAACACAGTATTCTCCCTTATACACTTCATCTACTTCAGATGAAGTCCAGAAGTAAATATTCAATTGTCGCGACAGCTTATTCTCAATTTTGGATTTTACACTATTAATCGTAACCCACTCCTCTTTAGAAGGCAAATACCAGCCATCGCCCAAATTAGCACACCACGCAAAGGCAGGATAATTGAGTTGCCAATCTTTAATAGACTTTACTACATTCTGATTGTATTCTCCATCCGTGAGTGAATTTGCACCAATATAACGGCGCTGTTCATTAGATGTCAAACACCACGCAAACTCCTCATTAGAGCACTCCACACTGATAATCTTACCACGCATTCCTGAGTCGTCAACCTCAAATACCACACCTTTAACACCATTTTTTGTATAGTAATCTCCAGCACGATACTTTGCTCCCGAATAAGATGTATTGGAAGGGGTATATGCAGGGGTAGGCGATGCGCCAACCTGAAACTTACGAATGGCTCTAATGTTGGTAAATGTATAACTAAGATCCTTACCGTGTTCACCTACATCCTTATAGTTCATACGCACCAACTTAGCAGAGTGCACCTTGTCCGAAGTAACATAAGTACCCTCTGTTGATGACCAATACCACTTAGGGTCACCCTTGTTATACAACTTTGTGCCACCATTTGCATCAAGTGTGCGATTAACAGCGTCGTGTACCGAGTCATTAAGAAGCAATAGTTTCAACTCTTCAACAGCAGGCAAATACCATCCATTACCCAAACTTGCACAATAGTTGAAAGCCGGATAGTTTGACCGCCAACTATCCTGACGCATCACTGTCGCCATATTATTTTCGCCATCGTGATTATCATTGAGTCCAATAAGCTTCTTCTGACAACTTTTACTACTTGCCCACAGCACACCACCATCAGAACCCTTCATACTCACAATCTTACCACTTCTACCATCTGCCGATACTGAGAAAACTACACCCTTGACTCCGTTTTCGTTATACAAGTCACCTACCTTATATCGAGCTGTTGATGTTGGTGTATAGTGAACAGGAGTATTGACTGACGCGCCTCCATTGAGAGCAACTTTAGCCACAGCAATGACATACAAATCATTCTTTTTTGTATAAGGACCAAGATAGCCGTCACTTACACGCAAATGATGGGCGCTATAGCTATCTGAACTTTTATATTTATCCTCAGTTGACGACCAAAACCATCCTTGCTTTTGTGCATCG
Organism: Alistipes sp.; assembly: GCA_017383345.1. Classification (GTDB taxonomy): domain Bacteria; phylum Bacteroidota; class Bacteroidia; order Bacteroidales; family Rikenellaceae; genus Alistipes. Next base: position 4,382 of record JAFNYE010000013.1, read on the forward strand.
GGCAGAAGTGTTCCCCCCTTTGCTGCAAGAGTCTTGTTTACCGCATCAAATGTCTGCGGGTTCTTAAACAATTTATGCAGTTCATTCTTTGCCGGCAAATACCAACCCGAACCCAAGTCTGCACACGCCTTAAATGCCGGGTAATTGGTTTGCCAATTAGGGCGCGACTTCACCACAGCCATATTCTTACTACCATCCTCCAAATCATTGGCGCCGATGAGCTTAGTGTACTCACTTGATGCTTTACACCAAACAACAAACTCACGCTTATGGTGAAGATTAACAATCTTAGCAGTGCGTCCATCTGCAGAGATATCAAACACAACACCTTTCAAGCCGTTGCCTTCATAATAATCTCCAATACGGTAAATTTTACCCGCACTAACTTTTTGTTGTGGAGTAGATAAAGGCATTGATGACTGTGCAGCACTACCCTTTTGAAGGGTAATATTGATGCTCTGAGTTTTACCCTCCTGAACAAGATATTCATTGGTCGAGCCAACATATCCCTCCTTAGCAATAGTTACAAGGTGTTTACCTATAATTACATCGTTGAGCTCAATCGGTGTTCTACCAACCATCTTACCATCTATAACCACATTTGCCATTGCCGGTGTTGTCATAATCAACATTGAACCCGTAATAGGCTTTGGTGCCGGTAGTGTATATGATTGTTGTGCAACATCGATAGTAATATTCTGCGAAAGCACTCCATTTTGGTGGTTTTCCCTGCGTGACTCAAACAGATAAGTACCTGGTGCAAGTTGTCCTGCCCACATTGAGTTACCTACTTTCCTACCATTAATCCAAATCTCGGCATTGTTAGCTTTAAGCTGTACAATCGCATAGTTGGCAGCCAAATTGGCAGAAACTGTAGTTGTGCTGTTGTCGTTGATTACAACCTGCTCAACATAAGGTTGGTATAACTCCTTAACAATTCGAAGCGTGTGTTTTCCGCTTGCAATAGCCTGAGTAGTTAAAGGAGCTTTGCCAACAAACTCGTCATCCACAAAAACAGATGCACCCTCGACGCTGTTGCCTGATATTTGAAGCCATCCAAAGGCCGGCTTGAGAATTACCTGCTTCTCGACCTTATCTCCCGCAACTACAAACGAGTCAGACTGTGTGTGATAATTCTTAGCCGACACTGAGTAGCTGTATCTACCATTAGGCAGCACTATTGAGCACACTCCATCGTATAGAGTCTGATACTTGCCATCGATAGTAAGCACAGCGCCTTGTGGCACAACGCTAAAGACTACAAACTGCGGTTTTGAGGCAGATGTGTTGATATCTTGGCGGAATGAAATGCTACCGCTGTTTACAACAATCTTTTGCTCCTGTGATATACCACCATAAACTACTTTGAGAATATGGTCGCCCACAAGCATATCCTTTATAACCAAGCTATTTGAACTATCAGTATAACCCTTAAAGACATTGTCAATATATACCTCAGCCTCGGCAACATTAGAGTTTACCACAATAGAGTATAGTTGATTGAGGTAGGCTTCAATATAGTACTCCTTGTTTGCATCGAGATTAAGACATACCTCGTTAGAGTCGCCATATTCAGGATGGTTGAAATAAAATCGCGTGTTTGGCTTAGCCGTCATCTCGATTATCAACCCCATATCATACTGCGCCGTCTGAGTCTTCATAACAGCGTTGTTGGTAGCAACCTTGACTTTGAGTTGATCAATCTCGGCAACCGTCATACGGTTAATCTTAACCTTAAGTCGCGCACAAGGGCGCTTAGAGTAATCAATTTGTATTGGGTCGATATTAACACCCGTAAGAGCGTCAGTCTGCACAGGGCGAAAACTATTCTGGTCAATAATAATCGACTTCTCAACTTGAGCAAAAACTGTCGAGCAGAGTAAAGCAAAGAGTAGAGCAAAGAAAAACCGCTTCATAAAGGGATATTTTTTTTGCAAAGTTAATAAAAAAATAGAGAGGAGCAAATATTGCCCCTCTCTCCCCAAATAAAAACCAACCAACTTCAACTATCGAAGCATCTTAAGACGCTTGTCTGCCGAAGTCGCCTTGCGGAATGAAACCGCATACCCGCCACCGGCTGCAACATACTGTGAGAGTGTGCTGTTTGAGGTGCAACGCACTTCTCTAATAGTATAAGCCTGCGGATTTGTCTTATAATGCGCATCTGCTGCATCTGCATAGATCTTAGCCACATAAACCTCACCTGGTTCAAGGAAGTCGAGCTTTACGGTCGAAGTACGAGCATCATAGCCCGCAACAGATCCCATAAACCACTCGCCGGTCTCCTTTGCCTTACGAGCAACAGTAAGATACTCACCAACCTCAGCCTCTATATAACGGCTATCAGACCAATCTACCGCAACATCCTTAATAAACTGGAACGCATCCATAAAGCGCTCATAGTTCTCAGGTGTATCAGCGGCCATCTGAAGTGGCGAATAGAGTGTAAGATAGAGTGCAAGCTGATTACATATAGTAGCATTTACATGCGACTTATTATTCGGATTTAGTTTCTCAACCTCCATTTCAAACAGACCAGGAGTGTAGTCCATAGGACCGCCCTGCAAGCGTGTAAACGGAAGGATGCACACATGGTGTGGACGAGTACCTCCAAATGACTGATACTCAGTACCGCGAGCCGACTCATTACCTACAAGGTTAGGATAAGTACGGCAAAGACCTGTAGGACGCACTGCCTCGTGTGCATTCACAACAATCTTGTGCTCTGCAGCCTTCTTGACAGCATAGAGATAGTGGTTATTCATCCACTGGCCATAGTGATACTCGCCACGAGGGATGATATCACCCACATAACCGCTCTTAAGCGATGTGTAGCCATACTTATTCATCAACTTATAAGCCGCATCCATATGGCGCTCGTAGTTACGAACAGACGATGAAGTCTCGTGGTGCATCATCAAACGCACACCCTTACTGTGTGCATACTCATTAAGTGCCTTAATATCGAAGTCCGGATATGGTGTTACAAAGTCAAACACATAATCCTTGGTCTTACCAAACCAATCTTCCCAACCTACATTCCAACCCTCTACAAGAACCTCATCAAAGCCGTGCTCTGCTGCAAAATCGATAAGACGACGCACGCGTGCATTGTTAGCAGAGTGGGTAGGGCTCTGCTTAACCTTTGTATAGTCAGTCACACCAAGCTGAACTGCCGGAATATCGCGCGTATAAGCCCAATCACCAGCACCTGTAATCATCTCCCACCATACACCAACATACTTAACTGGCTTAATCCACGATGTATCCTCATAAGCACAAGGATCATTGAGGTTAAGTATGAGTTTAGACGCTAAGATGTCACGACAATCATCGCTTACCATCACTGTACGCCACGGAGTGCGACAAGGAGCCTGAAGGTAACCCTTCCAACCAAGAGCGTCCGGAGTAAGGTGTGAATTGAAGACCATCTTCTTATCATCAAGATCGAGGTGCATACAAGCGTAGTCCACCAAAGCAGCCTCGTGAATATTGATATACAGACCATCGTCACTCTTCATTTGAAGTGAAGTTTGAACTCCCGTTGCTGAGAATGGGGTCTGCGAAGAGTTCGGTGTAATAGCCTGCTGCATAAGACCACGAATTTCGCTCAGGCGTGAACGGTGATACTCGTACTCCTGAGTATCATAATCACCAGGTATCCACCACGCAATGTGGTCGCCTGTCATAGCAAACTGGGTCTTCTCCTCCTTAATTACAAAGTAGGTAAGTTCCTTCTGCTCAGGGAAAACATAACGGAAGCCCAAGCCCTCATTATAAAGACGGAAAACTATATCCATCTTATAGTTACGCTGAGTCTGCACAAGTGAAACTACCATCTGCTTATAGTTATCGCGAATAGTAGCAACCTCTCCCCAAACAGGAGTCCAGGTTGTATCTGACTCACTACGCTCAACACCTACCTGTCGGAAGTTGTCATAGAGCGAAACAGATGCACCGTGGTCCGATTTGGTAATCTCCTCGCCAAAAGATATTTGGCGATCCTGACCACGCAACTCCAAACCCATACCGCTCGGCAAAACTACTGCCTTACCCTTATAATCGAGCGAATAGAGTGGTGTACCATTCTTTCCAATCTCAAAGGTAAGTGTCAAATTACCATCCGGAGAGGTAAGTGACTCCTTTGCTGAGAGCGAAATAGACGCAGCAACAGCAAAAATTGTTAAAAGTATTCTCTTCATATTTTTATCTCTTATATTCAACTACAACAACGCTATAAGGAGCAACTTTAGTATTGTTGTCAATAGTTACAGGTTGCTCAGTCAAAACACATCGACCGTCCTTCAATGATGCACCAATCTCTGCATAGTTTGACCACGGAATAGTCTTAGTCTGATCAGAGTTGTTTACATATACAAATACTGCATCGGTATCGTTATAACGGAAATATGCGTAAGTATTGTCACGAGTCATAAAGTGCATTGTCTGACCATTGTGGATTACCTCCTTATCCTTACGCCAGTTAAAGAGGCGTGCAGAGAAGTCAAACAACTCCTTATGCTGACCCTTACGGCCCTCAGCAGTAAGCAAGTTCACCTTATCGCCAGCCCAACCACCTGGGAAGTCGATACGCAAACCGCCGTGACCCTGACTTAGGTCTGCCGAGCAGAGCATCATCTCCTCTCCGTAGAAAATCTGCGGAATACCACGCATTGTTGCAAGCATAGCCAAACCAATCTTAGCACGACCAGGATTGCGATTGATTACATCGCCAATACGGGTTGTGTCGTGGTTGTTGGTAAAGATAAGCATATTGCTAAGGTCGTGATATACAAAGTCGTGAGACAGGCAGTCATAAACGCGGGTCATACCCTGACCCCAACCCGGATTGTCACAAGAGAGGGCGTGACAAATAGCCTCCTGAAGAGGGAAATCCATCACAGACTTAAGGTTGGTATCAAAGCCATCCTTATTGCCATTACCACCCTGCCAGTATGCCAACTGAGGAATAGATGATGTCCAGCACTCGCCGACAATATTAATATTAGGATACTCAGCCATAACCGACTTGCACCACTCACTCATAGGCTGCTTCTCGTTATAAGGGTATGTATCGACACGGAAACCGTCAAGGTCAGCATACTCAATCCACCATACAGCCCACTGCTTAAAGTAGTTGAGTACGAACTCATTATTAAGGTTCATATCAGGCATTGATGGAACAAACCAACCGCTCTCCTGCAAGTTAAGATCATATGCAGAGGCATTCGGATCCATATTTGTTGAGAAACATACATTTGTGCCTGTGTACTGAGGGAAGATATGTACCCAATCGTTAAACGGCATATCCTTCATCCACCAGTGAGCAACGCCACAGTGATTAGTTACAACATCCATAATGACCTTCAAATCGCGCTGATGAGCCTGTGCAACAAACTCTTTGTAGAGCTCGTTATCGCCAAAACGAGGGTCTATATGGTAGTAGTCACCACAAGCATAACCGTGGTATGACTCCTGAGGCTCGTTGTCTAAAAGCAGAGGTGTCGGCCAGATTGTAGTAGCACCAAGAGATGCAATGTAATCTAAACCATTAATCATACCCTGCAAGTCGCCACCGTGACGACCAAAGAAGGCATTGCGGTCAGCCTTATCTGCGGTGCAGTCGGTAGAGTCGTTGTCTGGATTACCATTACCGAAACGGTCGGGCATCAACAAATAGATAGCATCAGCTGTAGTAAATCCCTCACGCTCAGCCGAACCTTTACGACGCTGAGCAATAGTATATGGATACTTAAATTGCTCATTGCCATTCTTGAAAACAAGGTAGTATGTACCAGCCTTTGCATTGTCTGCTACCGCAACATCGACAAAGAGGTAATTGGGGCTATCGGCCTTGTGAACAGCTTTAACCTCTACCCCATCGCCGCCCTCGATAGATAGATTATATTTAGAAATATCCTGACCACCAATAAGCAGTTGTAATGGAGTCTTCATACCAACCCACCAACTCAAAGGCTCTACGCGGGCAATTTGACCCTGTGCATCTGCAACAGCATCAGCATTAAAAGTTGAACGCTGTGAGCAAGAGATTATGCACAAAGCTGCAATAATCAATAAAAACTTCTTCATATTACTTTGTAATTATATTCCAACCCCAAGCATCAAGGTTGATATCGTTAGACTGAACAGGAGCGTTAGTAAGGTTTGCATAAACAGTTACCTCGTTGCCCTCTACTGCACGACGGAACGCAAATACGCCCTCTGGCACATTGTCGATATACTCAATCTTACCACCTCGCTCGCCTGCTGCAAGAGCTGCATTGTTATGGCGAAGTGAAGTAAGCTCCTTATAGAATTGAGCATACTCATTATCCTCCCAAGCAGGGATGTGATCCTTCTCAAAGAACTCAAAGCGTTTGTTCCAACCCATCTCCTGACCTGTGTAGATAAGTGGCTGACCATTAGGAAGAGTAAAAGTAAGCATTGCCATAACCTTTACTGCGTCGCCCATACGCTCAAACTCAGTTCCAGCCCAAGAGTTCTCATCATGGTTAGAGGTAAACATCAAACGGAAAGCCTCAGCGGGATGTGCAGCAGCATCTTTGGCAATATACTCCTTAAGTTCTTTTACACCCTTCTCGCCACGCGCTATAGCGTTAAGCAAGTGGTGAAGTTCCCACGCATAAGAGGCGTCAAACGAGCCATTGTGAAGCTCTGTATGCTCACCTTCTGCAAGCCAATACATCTGCGGATAATCCTTACGGATAGATGGGATAACGCTCTTCCAGAAGTCAAATGGCATCTCACAAGCCATATCGCAACGGAAGCCATCAATACCACGCTCCATCCAAAAACGCATTGATTTCTCCATCTCAGCACGCATATCGTGGTTGTCATAGTTAAGCTTGGCAATATCGGTCCAATCGTACTGAACGATAGTATTACCCTGCTCGTCGCGAACATACCAATCTGCTGGGCGCTCGGTAATCCAGAGAGCGTCAGGTGAGGTATGGTTTGCAACCCAGTCAATAATAACCTTAAGACCTAACTGATGAGCCTTTGCAACAAAAGCATCAAAATCCTCAAGAGTACCAAACTCCGGATTTGTAGCACAATAGTCAGAAATAGCATAATAAGAGCCTAATGTACCTTTACGCTCCTTGACACCGATAGGATAGATAGGCATCATCCAGACAATATCTACACCCAGATCCTTGAGGCGTGGAAGATGTTCAGCGGCAGCAGCAAATGTTCCTTCAGGAGTGTACTGGCGCACATTCATTTCATACACAACAGCATCGTATGTCCACTCTGCGTGTGCACTTTGAGGTGTTTGGGTGCAGCAAGATGTAGCAAAAATCGTTGCTAACACCGAGAAAAATAGAAACTTCTTAAACATAGTATTAGTTTGGTTTTAATTTATTATCGTTTTAGGAACCGGAGAGTCGGTCAAAACTCTCCGGTCAAGATATACTACTTCTCTACAATAGTATATGGGTGAGCAAAGATATTAAGCTCGTAAGTTACAGTGCCAGACTTAACAGTCTTAAGATCTGAGCCATCCTGAGTAAGATTTGTAGCATCGCCACCAAGGTTGAGAGCCCATTCACCGTTGAAACGAACTTTATAAGAGTTATCAGCAGGAACATTGTCAATTGTAGCGTTCCAAGTCTTTGTAGTCTCGTTGTAAGTCATCTCAACATCAGCACCCCAAGAACCAAATGCATCACCGTTACCGATCAAACCTACCTTAGTGATAGCTGTTGTAGTAAGAGTGTTTGCATAGTAATCAAACTTGATGTGCCAAAGACCTGGATCAAGGGTAATGTTACCCGAACCACCATCGGTGCTGATAACACCGTCAGCTATACCATAGTTGATACCATCCCAATTAAGGTCTGTGCAGAACTTGAAGCCCTGTGCAGCATCTGCATTGTCTGGCATATAGAAGTAGCCGGTAAGTATGCCACCCTCGCCCTTAATAGTAGAGTGAGCAGCATCGTGGTTCCAACCCTGATAGCCACCGATAATGTGGAGGAGAGTTGGAGCTGGGCCAGCCTCGGCCAGAGTGTAAGGAGCATCAAAGAGGTTAAGGGTAAAGGTTACCTTACCATTATAACCAGCCTTGAGGTTGCTGCCACCCATAACCAGGTTAGAAGCCTCACCACCAAGAGAGATGTTATATGTTTTACCCTCAGCATCAACTACATCCCACATATTGTTAAAACGAATCTTATACTCGCTCTCAGCAACTACATTGTCAACAGTGGCAACCCATACATTATTTGTTGCATCGTAAACAAACTCGCCACCATCAGTACCCCAATCACCAAATGCAGCACCTGCACCAATAAGACCTACCTTTGTAAGCGGAACATCAACAAGCTTAAGATTTGCAAGATCAAAGTGGATGTAGTGAAGACCAACTGACAAGATGAAATTACCTGCATCGCCATCAGTACTAATAGCACCATCCTTCATACCGTAGTTAGTACCATTCCAGTTCTGCTGGGTAGTAAACTTGATCTCATTCTTACCCTCAGTATCAGCAAGGATATGTACAAAACCGCGGAAGATGCCGTCCTCGCCAGCTAACAAACGAGAGCAAGCTCCAGCAGGATTCCATCCCTGATAGCCACCTGCTACATAAAGAACAGCCTCCTTATCAAGAGTAATAACTACAGAGATAGTATCCTTCACGCTCTCCAAGCCCTCAGCTGAAGCGGTTACAGTGAAATCAACATTATACTCGCCACCCATAGAGATACCCAGAGCTGCAAGCAACTCACCGTTGGTTGTAGAGTAGAAGAGGTTTGAAGTAGTTGCAAGAGCAACAGCCTCAGCGCCATTAACAGCACCTGATACTGCATACTCCACATCGGTCTGAACGCCGAACTTTGCAGCAGTCCAAGTAAGGGTAAACTCCTCAGCAGCGGTAACATCGTTAACAATTACTGCGCTGTGAGCAGCAATGTTGAGGTTACGCGTAGGAACTACCATCTCGTCTGCCTCGTGGTTACAAGCACCCATAGAGAGAAGTGCTGCAGCCGACAAAATATATTTCCAAATTTTCATAATCTTTCTGTTTATTATAGGTGGCAACTAAGGCGTTGCCACCCTTTGTTTTACTCAGCTTTTTCTACTGTTGCGAAGTATGGAGATGGGTTAGTTGCATCCTGAGCAAGTGCAGGAACATCACCACGGAAGTTGATAGAGAACTTAACGCTACCAGTGAGGTTTGTTGAGATGTTGTCACCATTTGAAACAAGGTGCTCCATAGGGCCACCCCAGTTCATCTCCCAAGGGTTAGACTCGAAGTCGCCACCTGTAAGACGGAACTTGAAGCCACCGCCCAAACAGTTGTCGCATACACCACTCCAAACCTGAGCGTTGTTGTCTGTACAAACGAGCTTAAGGTCGTTTGCAAGCTCCCAACCACCAACAGCGTCACCAATAACAGAGATAGCGCCGGCCTTCTTGAGTGTAACAGAACCAGAAGTAAAGTCCTCATTTGCCTTAACTACAATCCAGTAAATACCCGGATCAACCTTGAGGTTGTCACCACCTGGAGTCATTGAGTCAACGCTACCACCGAGGTTGACTTCCCAACCACCGTTAACGGTAAACTTGAACTCAACCTGAGCTGTTGCATCAGCTGCCGCAGGGTCAATAAGGTTTACAAGACCTGAATAGGTATAGCTATCCTCGCCTGTCTCCCAAAGGAGTGGAGCGTCTGCTGGAGCCCAACCCTGATAACTACCAGGAACCTGAATATTACGACGAATCCAAGGAGCTGTTGTGGCTGCGATAGTAGTTACTTTAACTGAAATCTTCTCTGAAGTCTTTACATAAGACGGAGAGTTTGAAGAGATAGAAGAAGTAACATAGAGTTCAACTGCTACAGCTTCACCAACAGGAGCAGCAAGTCCCTTCTCATCAACCAAAAGATTATTCAGAGCCTCTTTAGTCATAGTGTAGCTTGTAGTAAAAGACTGACCGAGCTGTACCTCGTTTGAGTTATATACAGCAAAGAGGCTGTAAGTAACCTGAGCATGATAGCCATAGTCAACTTCACTCCAAGTGAAGGTTACATTGTTGCCGAGGGTAGTCTCGTCAACAACTACATCTGCGTGAGGGTTAAGAATTGGATTACCAACCTCCTCAGCAGGTGCTGCAAAGGTCTTATCTTCCTTATGACAAGAGAAAGCAAGAAGAGCTACTGCAGCCAACGAGAAATATTTCAAAAATTTCATTGTCTTAATCATTAAAGGTTAATATTAATAACCAACATTCTGAGTGAGGTTTGTATTTGCAACCAAGTCCTCATCTGGAAGCGGGAAGAGCTTCATATAAGAAGCCAATGCCTGACCAGACTCAGCACCACCCTTGAATGGCCACAAGTAGTTACCCTCTACAAACTTATCAAAGCGAATAAGGGTTGTACGACGGTGACCCTCCCAGTAGAGCTCGCGGGTAATCTCAGTAAATACATTCTCCAAATTGATGCTTGAGATAGATGGGTTCAAGCCTGCACGCTTCTGAAGGTCTGTAATGCACTTAACAGCCTTTGCATCTGAAGTGTTACCGCCATCGAGACGAGTCTTAGCCTCAGCATAGATAAGGTACATCTCAGCCGCACGAATAAGCGGGAAGTCAATAGATGAGAATGTCTCAACAATATTCTCGTGCTCACCATAGAGGTTAGTAGCAGTTGAATGAAGGTTGTTGTACTTGAATACATGCCATCCTGCAGTGAATGAATCAAGAGCCTGAGTCTTATTGTCAGAGTATGCAAGAGAAACCAAAGCACGCTTATCAACAGTAGTAAAGTTGTCAACGCTCTGGCCAAGTGTTGCGCTCTCAGCAGTTGCACCAAGAAGATTAGCTACAAATGTAGTTGATGTATTAACACCAGCCCAACCAGCCTTAAGACCGAGGTTCTTCTCATTGTTGGTACTTGCAGCAATGAAATAGGTTGTACCGCCATAAGACTGAGTCTTATTAGCATCATAGCAAGCAGCCATTACAAACTCGCCAAGTGCTTTAGGATTCTGGCCATTGTCACCCATAAAGAGCTCACGGTACTCAGGAGCAAGTGTATAGGCAGCAATAACTTTCTCTGCTGCAGCCATAGCGTCAGTATAAATATCGTTGTTCTCTGTACCCAAGTAAGTCTTGTGGTTGATGAGCAAACGAGCAAGCAAACCATAAGCAGCACCCTTATCAACGCGTGGGTAAACCTGAGTCTTTATATCCTTAAGGTGAGACTCTGCAGATACCAAATCCTCAAGCTCAGTCTTAATCCAATTGAAAAGATCCTTAGGATTAGTCTGAATAGGCTTAACAGCACCCATTGGATCAGCCTCGGTTACAAATGGAGGGTTACCAAAGTTGTCAAGCAAAATCCAGTAAGCCATAGCACGAAGAACTCGTACCTCAGCGCGCTCAATAGCAATCTCAGGGTCTGAGTCATCGGTATTACGAAGGAACTGGTTAGCCATAGTAACCATCATCACGCCACGAGCGTAAGTTGCATAGATAGCATCGTTCTTAACTGCAGTCCAAGAGTTGGTAACAATCTCCTTTACCCAAGGGTCACCCCAGATACACTTAGCCTCATCAGTTGAAAGGGTGTTGATTGACCACCAAGCACGGATAAACTCCGAAGCACCTGAGTCACCAACTGCAATATCAGTACTACCTGCACCGTCATTACCGGTAAGGTTGAAACCACCGTAAATCTTAGCGAGCTGACCAAGACGATAATCAGGATTTGAATAGACCTCGTCATTGCCAACAACATCGCTTGACAGTGGATACTGATCAAGTACGCCTACACAAGAAGTGAGGGCGAACGCCGCAAAAGCGGCCAAAATCATTATCTTTTTCATATTTTTCACTCAATTAAAAGTTAATACCCAAGCGAACGCTGAAGATGCGTGGACGAGGATAGATGTTACCATCGATACCGCCAGCAACTGAGCTCTCAGGATCAAGACCGCTGTACTTTGTAAGTACGAATACATTCTGAACACCTGCAGCAACGCGGATCTGAGTGTTGCACTGACCTACATTGCGGAAAGTATAACCGAGGTTGATATCATCCAAACGGAAGAATGAAGCATCCTCAAGGAACATATCTGAAAGGCACTGAGCTGTAGTAGAGTTGGTTGTGAAACCATACTTAGCACCTGCAGCGAATGTATTTACGAGGTAACCCTTGTCAATAACATCGCGGTAGTATGCAGTTGCACCGCTACGAAGCACATCGTTAAACATATAGTTGCCAACAGTACCGTGACCGTTGAAACCAAAGTCCCAATTCTTATATGAGAGCTTGAGGCTTACACCATAGAAGAAGTCTGGGTTTGGACTCTTGTTGCTCATATAACGGTCCTCGTTGGTAATCTGACCATCCTGGTTGCGGTCAACAACTGCATTCTGGATAGGATTGCCATTCTGATCATAAACCTGCTCCCATACAAAGAAGGTATGAGGTGTGTAACCAACCTGGTGACGCTGAACTGTGTTACCGGTACCACCACCTGCACCACCGAGGTCGATGTATGCTGAAGGAAGCGCAGTAAGCTTAGTCTGCTGCCAAGTACCGTTCAAACCAATCTGGAGGTTCCAATCCTTAGTCTCAACAGGGATAAAATTGAGGGATACCTCGACACCCTTATTCTCCATTGAACCGATGTTCTGGTAAACATAGTTAGAGAAGTTTGCACCGAGTGGAATATTTACATAAGAGATAAGGTCATTTGTCTTACGGTAGTATGCATCTACGCTACCATTGATGCGACCATTGATGAAACCGAAGTCCAAACCGGCGTTGTAAGTAGTTGTCTCCTCCCACTTAAGACTCTCATTGTAAACATTCGGACGAACAGGATAGAAGAACTGATCAGGACCGAGTGGATACTGAGTGGTAGGGTTCTGTGAGATGGTAGAGAACTGAATAGCTGCATAGTTGTCACCAAACTCCTGCTGACCTGTAACACCCCAACCCAAACGGAACTTAAGGGCTGATACAACCTCAGAGTCCTTCAACCAATCCTCCTGAGCGATATTCCATGCAAATGCTGCTGAAGGGAAGAAACCCCAACGGTTCTTACCTACGAAACGAGAAGAACCATCGGCACGCATTGTTGCAGTAAAGAGGTAACGAGAGTCGATTGAGTAATTAATACGACCATAGAAAGATACCAACGCGTTGCGTGAAGCAGAGTAAGTGGTATCGCCAATCTGCTCAATGTCCCACAAAGTGAGAGTTGGATCAGCCGGAGCGATACGACCGAAGTTGCTGTTAGTTGTCTCAGAGTGGTTCTTAGACCAAGAGTAACCAAGCATTGCGTTGATACTGTGAATACCAATCTCCTTCTTATAGTTAGCGTAGAACTCGAGGAGCTGGTTCATATGCATATTCTTATAGTTGCTATAACGACCGCGAGTTACATACTTACCATCACTATCAGTGTTAGCGAAGATAGAGCCAGGCATATTACCCTTGTCACCCTTAGTTGAGGTCACATCCAAACCGAGGTTGAGGTTGAAGCTCAAATCCTCGAAGCCGTGTACCTTATAGTCGAGCTGGATATTACCCAAAGCACGGAGTGAGTTGTTGCCATCCCACTGATCGTAAAGCATTGCCAGAGGGTTGCGAGCAGTAAGGTTTGTTGACCAGTTGTTATAACCATTGTCGGTTGAGTAGTCAACAGCACCATTCTCATCATAAACATAAGGAGACTGAGTTGGGTCATAGTAAACAGCCGAGCCGATAACACCACCATCAATATAGTTGGCACGGTTGTAGATACCCTTAGCGTTGAAGTTTACTGAGAGGTGATCCTTCAAGAACTTAGGAGCCAAGCTAACATCAGCAGTTACACGCTGGTTGTCAGACTTAAGGATTGTACCACCATCATAAACATAGCCGATAGATGCACGATATGGCAACTTGTTCTCAGCTGCAGAGCCTGTGATAGAGACATTGTGGTCAGTAGCAATACCGAGGCGGAAGATCTGATCCTGCCAGTCGGTGTTTGCAGTACCAAACAAAGCGTTTGACTTATCTGCAAGGTCTGGAGCAACAGTAAGGATGTGGTTCTTGAACTCCTCAGCGTTCATCATATCCATAGTGTTGTAGTTGTGCTTAACAGAAACACTACCATTGTATGATACGCGTGGCTTACCGTTTGAACCCTTCTTAGTAGTAATGAGGATGACACCGTTAGATGCACGCGAACCATAGATAGCGGTTGCAGATGCATCCTTAAGTACAGTGAACGACTCAATATCGTTAGGGTTTACAGTTGCAAGACCGTTAGACATACCGACACCAGCCTCACGAGCTACAGGCACACCATCGATAACGATAAGTGGGTCGTTGTAAGCAGAGAGTGAAGCACCGCCACGGATACGGATCTCAGCACCAGCACCTGGAGCACCATTGCCTGATACGATATTTACGCCCGGAACCTTACCACGGAGCAACTCCTGTGGAGAGGTGAGAGCACCACGGTTGAGCTCCTCAGCCTTAACAGCGATAACTGAACCGGTCATATCGTTCTTCTTAACGGTACCGTAACCGATTACAACTACCTCGTCAAGACCCATCGCATCCTCCTCGAGAGTAACGCGAGCAAGCTCTGCTGATGAAGCTACGAGCTGTACGGTCTTATAACCGACGAAACTAATCTCGACAACAGAGTTGTTGTCCTTAACGGTCAGTTCATACTGACCCTGAATGTCTGTCATCGTTCCGTTAAGAGTTCCAACCTCGGCTACAGAAGCACCGATAACTGGAAGACCGCTTGCATCGACAACGACACCCTTTACCTCCTTGCCACCCTGTGCGAGGGCAAGTGGCGGTGTAATTACGCACATAAGCGCAATTGCCACACACATTAGAAGTCTTTTCATAGAAATTAAAAGTTAATAAAAAATAAAATTATTGGTGTTATCTTTATTTTTGTCTCTCCTTGATAAAGAATACCGCTACAGCACCCATAAGTAGCGAAACTCCCGCAACTACCAACATCATAATCTGGGAGTTACCAACAGCCATAAGCAAGAGTGGACCTACAACCGCGGCTACAATCTGCGGCAAACAGATAGTACAATTAAATAATCCAAGATATGCACCCATTGAGCTGCTGCCACTAAGAGCATTTGTCAACATTGCAAACGGCATTGAGAGCATTGCTGCCCAGCCGCAACCGATAAGCACAAATGAGGCAAAGAGGATATATTGGTCGTGGATGAATAGAGTTGAGATAAAGCCTACTGCAC
Organism: Alistipes sp.; assembly: GCA_017383345.1. Lineage (GTDB taxonomy): Bacteria > Bacteroidota > Bacteroidia > Bacteroidales > Rikenellaceae > Alistipes. The sequence goes on from JAFNYE010000013.1 coordinate 19,637, forward strand.
CAAGCACGAGGCTCACGGCATAACCGACCTTAATGCGGCGGAAAAGTGGCAATACCATAGCCCAAAGAACCGAACCGATAGCCTGAACAGCAAACAAAACGCCTACCCAGTTACCAGCCTCCTGATACTCAGGCGAGGTTGTGATAGTTGGGTCAACGCCCCATACATTCTCGGCAATACCGCCATTTGTATATGTCCACATATAGAGGAAAGCAAACCAGCAGAAGAACTGAACAAGGCCAATCTGCCAGAAAATCTTAGGTGCGGAAATAAGCATCTTGATAAGGTTTGTATCCTCTTTTTCCTCAGCGTCGGAATTTGGCGTCTGATACTTTGCATACTCCTGTGGAGGCATCTCCTTAACTGTAAAACCAGTGTAGAGTACGCAGAGTATCATAATAACAGCTCCTGCATAGAATGAATAAGTTACAGAGTCAGGAATTACACCCTCAGGGGCGATGTTACTGATACCAATCCAGGTGAAAAGGTATGGGAAGAGGTAACCCACAAGAGAGCCGGCATTGCAAAGCATACTCTGAATTGAGTAAGCCTTTGCCTTCTGCTCCTCGTTAACAACATCACCTACCATCATCTTGAACGGCTGCATAGCCATATTGATTGATGTGTCAAGCAACATAAGCATTACAAGACCGAATGCCATAGCTGCTTTAACTGTAAGATTGAAACTTCCCGAGTTTGGAAGTAACACCATAACCAGCACAGCAATCAAAGCGCCGAGATAGAGGTAAGGCTTACGACGACCCCACTTACACCAGGTCTTATCTGACCAAGTTCCAACAAGCGGTTGGACAATCATACCCATCAATGGTGGCAAAACCCAGAAGAAACTCAAATCGTGAGGATCTGCTCCAAGAGTTGCAAAAATACGACTGATGTTTGCACTTTGCAGCGCATAGGCAATCTGAACACCGAAGAAGCCGAAACTCAGGTTCCAAAGCTGCAAAAATGAGAGATTTGGTTTACTAATCTGCATATTTTATTAAATTTTTTATAAATTATACTTACGCATTTTACAATATACAAAATTTCAAATTATTTCATTAATGAAAAAATATAATCGCGCGAGCGGTATTATTTAATATATGAAGTGCTAAAAAAAAGAGTTGAATGGAAATGGTTTATATCATAAAAAACGACAGCGTATTTGATGAAATATTTACAAATTGTTTGTCAAACTGATAAATTTGTATTAAATTTGAACTGTAAAATTAAATTACCGATGAAAACATTACGCTGTAGTCAGATAATACATATCTTTGCGTTTTTACACGCAATTATAGTTTTACTCTGTTCGTTACTCAATATTGCTGACGAGTTATTGCTTACGGTTGCAACTGTTGCAATGACTACGATTTTAGCAGTTCGGAGAGGCCAAGGATTGGGTATAATAGCCGCCTGTGTTATTGCCGGCAATATCATAGGCTTTGTAATTGGAACATACGGAGCTGAACTACTTGCAGGACTTATTCCCTACTATGCTCTTCACGCCGTTACATCCTTTATAACCACCGAGATAATTGGCTTTTCTTTCTTATTGATATTCAAGTATTTAGGCGAAGGTGCTCACAAGAATAGAGTTTGGCTTCCCCAAACAGGCCAACTCATCCTTATCATCGGCGGACTGATGCTTATCCGAGTAATATATTCAAGAATTTTTGGAGGTATTATTACCGATCAGGCAGTTAATCAAACGCTTAAATTATTGCTAAGCAACTCACTGGCGCTCATAACACTTGTATGCTGCAATGTAATCTATCAAATTATTAGCGCTCGCATTGCTTGGCTATCATCAGCACTCGGTTATATGGTGGGTATTATAACCGAAACTTTAGCTATAGCGTTGGTTGTCACTTTAATCATTGGCTACAACCTCCCATTTATGGCCAAAACGCCATTTGAAGATGTTAATTTCATACAAATATTCTCAATATCCATACTTGCAAATCTTCTCGTCTATGTAATCGTAGTTATGATTTGGTATTTATATAAAACTCGATACCGCATAGAAAACGAGCAAGAGAAGCGTCGTTTGGCACAATTTCAGTATAATATTCTCAAGCA
>JAFNYE010000183.1 GCA_017383345.1 Alistipes sp.
GCCTTGCGGCTATTACGACAAAAAAGAGAGCTTTTACACTTTCAAGTAAACTTGAGTGTTTAGCTCTCTTTTTCATCGTACCATCTTCGATGGCATCCCTAAATCCGAGAACAGCGCTACTTAGTTTTTGCCTTATTCCTTGCACCCAATTTGTTGTCAAAAGTGCGTAGTTGCGTTGCATCGTGCAAAAAAACAACGGCGGATAGTACAAAACGTACAGCCGCCGTTGGATTTTAAGGGATGTGACGCAAATGCGTGCTTTTCACTACAAATACTATAAAGTTAGGAGCAGTCGTATAACCTCCACCACCTTCTCAAACTCCTCCTTGTCATACTCCACAGAGATGGCCTCGATATGGCCGAGAGGGTCGATGACAAAGCAACGTGGGATGTATTGGGTGGCATAGAGGGAGTAGATAGATTTGTCGCGATCTACGCCGATTGTAAAGTTATAATCCTTCTTGGAGATAAATTTAGATACGGTAGTAATCTTCTCTCCGCGAGAGATTGCTAAAATCTCAAACTTGTCTGTATCAAAAAGGGAGATAACACTATTGAGCAAATCGAGCTGCGCCTCACAATCGGGGCACGATGTAGCAAAGAAGACAAGCAAGACGGTCTTACCCTGCATTGATGAGAGAGTCTGTTTCTCTCCAGACAGAGTCTGAACGGTAAAATCTGGGGCCGTATCTCCAATGCGGACAAGTGTTGTCTTCTCGTGGCTCGGCATCTCTGCCTGATCCTCCATTATCACATTGCTACAACTTGTAGCTGCAAAGAGGACAAACAGGAGAGTTAAAATATTGTAAAACTTTTTCATATCGCGGTCAAAGGTAACTATTTAGTTTGAAATTTCAAAAAAAATAACTATATTTGCTTTCAAATAGTATTGTCTATATAGCTCTTTCACAGCCATATATGACCAATATCGCCGTCTAAACGCTGTTTGGGGGCGGTTGCGTATATCGGCATGGGTATTGTATAATATTCTTAACGCGCGTGTAATGCGCGTGTGTATGAAGGGACTTTATCGGGCAACTATGAGAAACAGAGGATAAAAATAATATTAATTAATTATAAAAAATAAAATTTTAATCACTAATTCTTATGAGAAAGTTTTTCCTTTTTCTGGTGAGTGCTGCGACATTGGTTGCTGCAACATCGTGCTCTAAGGAGCAATTTTCAGAGGAGTTGCCTGCAGGCAAGCAGGTAAAGGTTACCCTCACAGCGGATCTTGGTGATCTTGGTTCTCGTGCAGAGATTTCTGACGGTACTAAGATTAACGAGCTTGCTTGGGCAGTCTACCTCAAGGGTTCAAACAAGCCTTTGGAGGATCTGCACGGAACACTCCCTATCTCGGAGAAGAAGGGCACATTGGAGCTTCGTCTGACTACAGGTAGAAGCTACGACATTGCTCTGTTTGCTTACCACACTGCTGATGCAACAAACCAGCAGGTGACAGCGAAGGTTGACAATGTTGCCGGTGTTCCTAACCCTTCTTACTACACTGTAGATTGGGACAACAAGACCGTAAGCATCAACGACTTTGAGACTCAGCTGGCTAACGACAGCGACAACCGTGACTGCTTCTGGTTTGTACGTCAGGGTTTGGATGTTCAGGGCCCTGTTGAGGAGACATTTATCCTCAAGCGTCCTTTGGCTCAGCTCAACTTTGGTTCTTCTGAGGCTGATACTGAGGCTGCTCGCAAGGCTGGCGTTGTTGTAGGTTACTCTCAGATTGTTGCATCAAGCTACGGCGCATTCAACCTCTTTGATGGCAAGTGCGTAGGCGAGAGAAAGGAGATTACCTTCAAGCAGAATGCTAAGCCAACTCAGGCTCTTACAGTTGTTCCTGACAAGACTACCGGCGTTAAGGTTAACTACAACTACCTCGGTACTGTATATTTGCTCTTGAACGAGGAGCTTCAGAGTGTTAAGTTGACCACTTATGACACTATCGGTACAGGCAATACTATCAACCAGGTAGAGTACTCTAACGTACCTTTGCAGCGCAACTGGCGTACTAACATCATTGGTAACATCCTTACCAACCCTGCTGCATTCAACATCATTGTTGACGAGAAGTTTGATAACGACTACATCAAGAATCACTGGGATGGCTCTGCAGAGGAGATTATTCCTGATGCAACAACAGGTGTATACCACGTTACAACTCCTGCACAGTTTGCTTGGATTGCACATCAGGTAAACAACGGTCTTAACGACTTCGCAGGCAAGGAGTTTGTTCTCGAGCCATCTGCTGAGGAGTACAACATTATCGACCTTAATGGTACACACTGGTTGCCAATTGGTAACGCAGCTAATCCATTCCGTGGTAACTTCGATGGTAAGAACGCTCCTATCCACAACCTCAATATCGATTGCGACGAGTACGCTGGTCTGTTCGGTAACGTTGTAGGTAACATCAGCAATGTAAATATCGCTAACGCAACTATCGTATCTAACCACTTCGCAGGTGCTGTTGTTGGTTACATCTATGGTGATGTTAAGGGTTGCTCTGTTTCTGGCCTCGAGATGACTGTAACTCCAAACGATGTTACCCGTGCAACTGCTTATGACAATGGTGATAAGGTTGGTGGTATCGTAGGTTATGTAGGCGAGGATGGTTTCACTATCTCTAACAACACCGTTGATGGTGCAAAGATTACCGCTTACCGTGACCTTGGTGGTATCGCAGGTGCTGCTCATGTTCTGGAGTGCAAGGGCAACGTTGTAAAGAACGCTACTCTGACTGTTGACCAGACCGTAAATAGCTACGGTACTGAGGATGCAAACCTTGACGAGCTCGTAGGTCGTATCTTGAACGATGTAAAGGTTCTTGACACAGAGAATACTATCGAGGCTGTAACTCTTGTCTACAACCCTGAGACCCTCAACCCTAATCTTATCACTCCGGAGATTACCGCTGTAGATAAGGAGAGCCTTGCTTTCGAGGGCGAGGCTGCAAGCCAGGACGTTACTGTAACTGTTGCAGGTAAGTCTGAGCTTAAGGCTGTAGTTGATGCTGATTGGGTAACTGTTACCGTTGTTGATGCTGTTGTAACCGTTGCAGTTACAGAGAACGCTGGCGCTGCTGCTCGTACTGCTACCGTAACTCTTACTTATGGCGAGTCTTCTAAGAGCGTTGCAGTATCTCAGGCTGCAGTTGTTCCTGTAGTATCTGTTGCTGAGAACGCAGC
>JAFNYE010000184.1 GCA_017383345.1 Alistipes sp.
GCAAATTTCTCCTTATACTCTACCTGCAAAGGCATAAAGTCTGTTCCCTCTTTAGCATCCTTTGCGGCAACAACAGTAGCGAGCAGCATAGTGTCGCCCTGCTTAACAACAACTGAGCCGTCAGCCTGCTTTGCCAGCTTGCCGGTCTCAATCATAATCTCGCGTCCACCATCTAATGGGATGAACTTCTGTACAGCATTGTACAACTTGTTTTCCATAATCGTCTAATATATTCGTCCAAAAAAATGTTTGTCAACAATAAAGAAAATGAAGGCAACGCGCAATTGACGGTTGCCTCCATTTCTTGCCCCTCTTACTTACGAAGGTTGAGGGTCTTAACGATAGCGCGGTAACGCTCGATGTCAACCTCCTTCAAGTACTCGAGCAACTGACGACGCTTACCTACCAAGCGAAGCAATGAACGCTGGGTACCAAAGTCGTGACGGTTGCGCTTAAGGTGCTCTGTAAGGTGGCTGATACGGTACGAGAACAAAGCAATCTGGCTCTCTGGTGAACCTGTGTCCTTGTTAGACTTGCCGTACTGACCGAAAATCTCCTCTTTTTTCTCTGCTGTTAAATAAGCCATTGTGAAAAAAATTTTGAAGTTTGAAAATAAATTAACTAATACTTCTCCGCATCCCCCTTACCGAGATAGCGTTAAAGCGGTGCAAAGATATGCATAATTTCTTGATTTAGAAACAAAAGCGCCGATTTTCTCCTCTTTTTTTTCGTATGCGTGCGTGTAGGCGCCTCTGTGCGCGATTTATTTTGGTTTGTGGTTTGAATTTTCGGCAAGAAAATATATCTTTGCATTGTTAACCGATGGTGAAAAATGATGTTACGACTCAAAGCGATATTTGCGATACTGCTCGTTCTTGTGTTTGTAGGCTGCGCAGAGCAGTCGCGCTATGTTGTGGTTGAGGGCTATATGCTCGGCACAACATTCCGTGTCGTTGCCAACACCACTCAGCCTCAGGACCAAATCTATGCCGAAGCTATGCGGATAGATTCGTTGGCAAAGGGCTCTATGTCAATTTTTAACGGCGAGTCACTCCTGAGTCGCATAAATGACAACCGCACCGACTCGCTCGATTGTCATCTGCTCAAAAATATTGCCGTTGCCCGTCGTATATACAACCTCAGCAATGGGGCGTATGATATAACCGTCAAGCCTCTTACCGAGGCCTATGGTTTTGCGTCTAAGGGTAAAATTGAACACCCTAATGTCGATTCGTTGCTCCAATTTGTGGGCTTTGATAAGTTCTCGGTAGAGAATAATCGTATCATCAAGCAGGATAAGCGTCTGCAACTTGACCTGAACTCGCTGGCAAAGGGTTATACCGTTGACCTTGTGGCTCAGACGCTTGAGAAGATGGGTTGCTCGGACTATCTTGTGGAGGTTGGTGGCGAAATTAGAGCCTCGGGCCTCAATAGCCGTGGCGTGGAGTGGCGCGTGGGTGTAGATAGCCCGTTTGATGGTAATAATGCCCCCGGTCAGAGCTGTCAAAGTGTGATTAGCATCAGCAATAAGGCTTTGGCTACATCGGGCAATTATCGTCGCTATTATACTGACTCTCAAGGAAATAAGATAACCCACACTATCAACCCCAAGACGGGCAAAAGCATCCATTCCAGACTGCTGTCTGCTACAGTTGTGTGCGATAAGTGTGTTGAGGCTGACGCTATGGCAACAATGTTTATGGCTATGGGCGATAGGGAGGCTGTGCGATTGGCTGACGAGCTTAAGCATCAGGGCGTGCAGGTATATTTTATACTTGCCAATGGAGAGGAGTATGAGGAGTTTTCTACACTTGAAAATAAGTAGTTATGCAGAGAAAAACACTTGTCCTTTATAATGTCAAAGCGGGTCGCGGAAGGATGCGTCGCCGTATAGATTTGGTTGAGCAACTTCTTAGTGAGGCGGGCTTTAATCCTACATCCAAGCTGATCCGTTTTGGTCAAAATCCGTTTGAGGATATCGAGCAGGATATAAACCTCGTGGTGGTTTGTGGTGGCGATGGAACGATAAACTATGTTGTCAACTCTATGTGTAACCTCAACCTTGACTATACATTAGCAGTTGTCCCTTCTGGTACAGCAAACGATTTTGCGGGTGCGTTACGTATGAGTTCCCGTATCAAAAAGGCTGTAGAGCAGATTGTTACAGGTAAGGAGCGATTGGTGGACTTGGGTAGGGTAAACGACCTCTATTTTGTCAATGTCTTTAGCTTCGGAATGTTTACCACCACATCGCAGCATACGCCCGACACAATTAAGCGATATATGGGTAAGGCTGCATATCTTATTGAGGGCTCAAAGGAGCTGCATAACCGCGAGTATATCCCTCTGCATATTGTTCACGATGGCGGCGAGTTGGATGTAAATAGCGCTATAACACTTATCTTCAATGGCGAGACTGCTGGTCGTTTCCCACTTGCGCGTAATGCGTCGGTGTGTGATGGTATGCTCGATTTGGTGCTTATGCGTAAAAGTTCGCTTATGGGCGAGGCTTTTGCGGCGGTTAAGTACCTTGTGAGCGGTTGTGCCAACGAGGATATTATTCACATAAGGAGCTCCAAGTTGCAAATCTCTTCGCCTCTCTCGCCTCTAACCGATGTTGATGGACAACCAGGTCCCGACTTCCCGTTGGAGATAGAGTGTCTCCCTTCGACGCTAAAAATCTTAGCGCCTTGATCTCTTCGATACAATAAATGGCGCAGGGCGGACCAGCGAGTCGATGAAGGTACGGCCAAATGGGTCGGTAGTGCGAATTTTGACAACCGTATTTGTCGAGTCGGTCTTTGCGCGGAAAAGATGCTGCGAGGTGTTTCTTCCAACATTGAGTTTGCGACCGCGCGCATTGCGGTGGCGGATGACTATGGTTGCCTGTGTGTATAATGGGTCGTCTTGCTGTATGCGTTTGAGTTTGAGGGGTTTATCTCCCTCCCACGCTTCGAGCTTGCTTCCTGGCTCGTCGGCCCAATAGTTTATATAGACATAGTTTTCAAATCCTGATGCGCCGTAATTCACACGCTTTTGAGGGTACGCGCGCAGCATATTTTTCACCTCTTCGTTTTCGTTGTAGAACTTCTTTACGCTGTTCATATCGTACGCGCTAAAGGTGCGCTCCCCCTGCTGTGCAGAGCGGTATTGCCAGCTTATCTTGCGACCGTCAACATCGAAAATCTCAAATCCTGCCGCTGAGCCGTCGCTCGAAAGATGCACAAAGTCGTTAAATCCTGTCTCCCAATTATTGCCTGAGATAGATGTTACATTGTGTTCTATGATATTTTTAAGGTCTTTAGGAGCAGATACGCGGCGACGATGGCTGTGGCCCGTTACAAAGTGAACTTTTGGGAACTCTTTGAAGCAAGCTATGAGCGAGTCGGTATCTTCGGCCTTTGTCAGAGCCTTGATAATGCCACCCTTGTTGGAGGTGCGGATGACATTGTGGTGCATACATACCACTATAGGGGTTGTTTTATCCTTTACAAACTCAAGGTCGCGTCTTAACCACGCTAAACAGTCGGCTGAAACGCGGCGCTCAAAGTCGCGCTTGCCTACAATCTCGGTAGGATACTTTCCGTCGCCAGGGTTGTTGAGGAAGTGGGTGTTGTCAAGCACAACATAGTGAACCTCGCCTGCATTGAAGGAGTAGAAGCGTGGAGCGCAACTTGTGGCATATAGCTGCGAGGCGTGGTGGTCGGTAAGCGGTCCTGAAGGTACAGCGCCATCATACTCGTTTTCGCCCATAACGGAGTATATCATTGAAGGATAACGCATTGTGACGAGGATTGAGAGCGCGTCAGATGGCTCTATATCTTGCGAGTACCACGCGTCGTTACGACACATATCGCCCAATGTTATCGAATATACGGGTATGGAGTCTTTGACGGCAGCAGCCTGCTTGAGTGCGGGCATACAGTGGCGCTTAAACTGCAACATATCCTCATTGCGGCCTGCAAAGTGCATATCGGCGGTAAAGATGATGCGGTGGCGGGAGTTGTCAACTTGGCGCAACTCAAAGTCGTGACGCTCAAACTTTTGGACTTTTTTGTCATTCAGCGGTGCCCAGAATTGTGGTAAGATGCCGCGTTTTGTGGTTGGCTCATAGCCCGATGGGGTGATGACAAAGACCGAGCCGTAGTACTTGAGCGAGCGCAACTGATACACTCCGTTGCTGTCGGTCTGTGTAAACAGAGCGCCATCGCTTACGGTTACACCCTCAAGGGGTTTGCCTTGACAGGTGACAATGCCGGCAACGGTAACGCCGCGCTCGGGTGTAATCTCAACTTTGGCATTAACGGTGGCGCATAGTAGTATGTGCGCTGCAAGTAGGGCGATTAATCTTCTCATTTGGCTCTATAGACAACCTGTTTGGTCTCAAAAAACTCCTCGCTAAAGAAGTCGGAAATATTGTATCGCTGCCACTCCATCTTGGTTGCGGCAAGTTCTTCGGTTAAATCGCCACCCTTGAGGTATAGTATGCCGTTTGGTAGGGTGCCTTTGTCCTCGCCACGGGCAATTTTGTTCCACACCCACCCCACAAAGGTTGACATATCGGTTACAGCGCGCGAAACGATATAGTCGAACTTGCCCTCTACGCCCTCTACGCGGCTGTTTATGGCAGTGAGGTTGTTAATTCCAACCTTTTGGCAGACCCCCTTGACTACGGTAATCTTCTTGCCGATAGAGTCAACGGCTGTAAACTCCGTGTCGGGGAAGAGTATTGCCAACGGAACGCTCGGAAAACCGCCGCCACAACCTACATCCATAACTTTAGCTCCAGAGGCAAAGGTGCAGACACGCGCTATGGCAAGCGAGTGGAGAATGTGCTTGAGATAGAGGCTGTCGAAGTCCTTGCGGGAGATAACATTTATCTTGGCGTTCCACTCGGCATAAGCCTCATAGAGCGCCTCGAACTGCTCACGCTGTCGTTGGGTTAATTGGGGGAAATAGTCGAAAATAAGTTGTGCGGTGTGCATATTACTCAATCTTCTCGCCCTCGGTAATAAGACGGCACATCATTGCACGGACGCGGTGTATGCGTGTTTTGACCGTTCCGAGCTTCATTTGCAGCGCCTCGGCAATCTCTTCGTAGGTATATTCCTCCAGGAAGCGCATAGCAAAGAGTGTGCGGTAATCCTCAGGCAGGGTTGCTATGTATCGCTCAATTTGAGCGCGTTGTTGTGCGTTGATAATACTCTCCTCGGGTGTAGGAGATTGGGCCTGCGCGGTAGTTGTGCAGCTGCTTTCAAGTGGAAGGTTGTTCTCAGGATTGAGGGCCTTGCTGCGGCGCGAACGGCTAAAATCGACAAAGGCATTCTTGGCAATGGCGCAAATCCACGCCCCAAAGTCGTAATCGGCGTTGTAGCGGTCGATGTTGATGAAAGCCTTCATAAAGGCCTCTTGTAGCAAATCCTCTACATCGTCAATGTTGGTTGAACGCTTGACGAGCATTGCGTATATGGCATCCTTATGGCGCATAAAGAGTGGTTCAAAGGCGCGACTGTCGCCCTCGACTACCAACCGAACAAGTATGCGGTCGTCCAATGCGGAGTAATCTTTTACTTCCATCTGCTTATACGCTTTGGCTGTGAAGTGCGGATAACGAGTTGCACCCACGGCTCAAAAAAATCATATAGTGGCGCCCACGCACAAATGCCCTTGTCGCCTACGCGAGCGGCACATTTGGCATCGACGATGCTGACAATCAAGTAACGCACCAACATAAAGAGCGCAGCTACACCCTTCAACTCTAACGGCAGCGTAGCCAAAGCGCCTATGGCTGCTACAAAAAATGCTACGCGGGCTATAAGTTCGCAACTCTCGACATTAAGCGCGCGAGTGTTGTAGAATTTGCGGGTCTGACCTAAACGGTGCTGCTCAAGAATCCATTGTCCGAGAGAGCCTGGGGCGTTGTCCTCACAACGCAATTGCTCACAGAGCGGTACGCACACATTGTCGGCTGTGGCGATTGATTGAACAAACAAGTCATCCTCGCCGGCTGTAAGGTCAAGATGGCCGAAGCCGCCAACCTTGAAGTAGAGGCTCTTGGTAAAGCCTAAACAACTGATGCTTGCGCCGAAGCAGTTGCCACGCAGTGCGGCTACAAGACTGTTGCGGGTCTGAGCAAAGCGGTGCTTGCGGAAAAAGAGGTTTTGCATTCCGCTCTTTCGCGCCCAGTTGCAGTAGCCTAACACAATGTCGCCATACATAAAACCACGGGCCATAGCATACGCCCAATCGGTTGTGGCAGGACGAGTGTCTGATGTGGTGAATATAACACACTCGTTGCTTGCCGACTTGACACCCAGGTTGAGCGCCATACGCATAGAGATAGGGTATTGCGGATTGTAGTCTATCTGCGTGGTTTTGAGGTGGTTGTAGTAGCGACGCAGGTGGTTGAGTGTGGCGTAGAAGGAGTCCTCCTTGCCTACATAGACGGCCACGACTTCGTACTTGGCGCTACTCTGGGAGAGCAGGTTACGGAAGTTACCCTTCAGATACTCCTCATCCTCACCAAAGAGGGGGACGATAATCGAAACGGCAGGTATCTCCTGACGCACCTGCGGACGGTTGGTAAAGTCAAAACGGGCAAAAATAAGTTTGCGGCAGTGCATAACGATTTGCACCACAAAAAGTATCAATAAAACCGCTGTAAGCGCGATGCCTACAACGCCGTAAGCTTCAATTACAAAGTTGAGTTGTTCCATAGAGTGCAAAGATACGAATTTTAGTTGGATAAGTTGTGCATAAATGTTACTTTTTTATAGATACGCCAAGGCTTTTTTTATTACTTTGCAACTGCATAATAGCCTTTGGCTATTTCAAACGGGTCTCAATTTGCAAAAAAAGTAAAAAGTTTGTACCTTTGCGAGTTATGAAGTTTACATTACAACATACAGACACTAAGAGCAAGGCTCGTGCGGGCGAGATTGTTACCGATCACGGAACAATCCAGACCCCAATTTTTATGCCTGTAGGCACTGCGGCAGCAATGAAGGGTATCTTTCATCGCGACCTGAAGAGTGAGGCTAAGGCCCAGATAATTCTTGCAAATACCTACCACCTCTATCTTCGCCCGGGTATGGATATTATCGAGCAGGCGGGTGGCGTTCATCGCTTCTCTACCTGGGACGGCCCGATGCTTACCGATAGTGGCGGTTTTCAGGTCTTCTCGTTGGCGGCGTGTCGCAAGCTCAAGGAGGATGGATGTCACTTCCAGTCGCATATAGACGGCTCGCGTCATATTTTTACCCCTGAAAGCGTAATTGACACCGAGCGTACCATTGGCGCCGATATTATGATGGCCTTTGATGAGTGTCCTCCGGGTGATGCGCCAAAGGAGTATGCAGCCAAGTCGCTGGCTTTGACCGAGCGCTGGCTTGATCGCTGCTTTAATCAGTATCACAAAACCTCGCCTAAGTATGGCCACTATCAGTCATTGTTCCCTATTGTTCAGGGTTGTGGTTATGCCGACCTGCGCGAAAAGGCTGCGCAAAATGTACTTCAGTACGATGCCGACGGTTATGCTATCGGTGGTTTGGCGGTTGGAGAGCCTACCGATGTGATGTACTCGATGATTGAGGTTGTAAACGCTGTTTTGCCTACCGATAAGCCGCGTTACCTTATGGGTGTCGGCACTCCGATAAATATTTTGGAGGGCATTGCGCGCGGTGTAGATATGTTTGACTGCGTTATGCCGACAAGAAATGGTCGCAATGGGCAACTTTTTACCTCGGAGGGCGTTATTAACATCCGCAACAAGAAGTGGGAGAACGACTTTTCGCCTATTGACCCTAACGGGCAGACCTTTGTCGATACACAGTACTCAAAGGCCTATCTCCACCACCTTGTTGTCTGCAAGGAGATGTTGGCGGCGCAGATCGCTTCGCTCCATAACATCGGCTTCTATCTTTGGTTGGTCGGTGAGGCGCGCAAGCATATTATTGCGGGCGATTTCTCCGAGTGGAAGGATATAATGGTTGTAAAGCTGTCAAAGAGATTGTAGTATGGCAATGTTACCTCAATACAACAAGCGCCCGTCGTGGTTTCCGGGCTTCAAAATCCTTGACCGATATATCTTGGGCAAGTTTGTAGGTACTTACCTCTTTGCTATCGCGATGATTATCGTGATTGTGGTGGTATTTGACTATGTGGAGAAGGTTGATGACTTTATTCAGATGCACGCTCCTGTTTCGGCTATCATCTTTGACTACTACTTTAAGTTTGTGCCCTTCTTTATAAACCAATTCTCGGCACTCTTTACCTTTATTGCGGTAATCTTCTTTACCTCAAAGCTGGCCTATCAGACCGAGATTGTGGCAATGCTATCAGGCGGAATGTCCTTCCGTCGCCTTATGTGGCCATACTTCTTGGGCGCTCTGTTTATCACTTCGCTCTCGCTTGTACTTAGCTTATGGATAATTCCGATGACCCAAAAGGATTGTGTAGCCTTTGAGCAGAAGTATATCGCCCGTCGTGTGCGCGAGCAGTATGACCGCCACATATATCGTCAGGTTGAGCCTGGTACTTTTGTCTATGTTCGTGGCTTTAGTAAGAGCACATCGGTTGCCTCTTTCTTTGCACTTGAGAAGTTTGAGGGTAGTCGCATTGTCGGTACTCTTGAGGCTTCGGAGGTTAAGTTTGACCCAACAAGTAAGCACTGGACTGCGCAACGATACACCCAACGCACCTTTGACGATAAGGGCGTGGAGCAGTTTACGCAGCATCGTAACCTCGACACGGTCATTAATCTTGATGTTGTCGAATTGGGTCGCTTGACGGAGTTCCTTACGACGATGAATATTGTCGAACTGAATGACTTTTTGGAGCAACAGCGAGCTAAAGGCTCCGACTCTATACGCCAGATTGAGGTGGAGCGCCACGCCCGCTTCTCATATCCGTTCGGTACATTTATCCTGACCCTTATCGGTGTCGCACTCTCATCGCGCAAGGTGCGTGGTGGTACGGGCTTGCATATCGGTATAGGTATTACCCTTTGCTTCTCTTATATAATGCTCACTCGTGTATTCGAGGAGTTTGCAAAGGGTGGCAGTATGCCTACAATGGTAGCCGTGTGGTTGCCAAATGTCTTGTTCTTGTTGGTCGGTATCTACCTCTACCATAAAGCTCCGAAATAGTATGAGCGCACTTGAGAATATAATTGCAAAGCTCGGCGCCTCTGAGCGCATCAGTGGTCAGGAGGCTCTATTGCTGTGGCAGCTGGCTCCGCTGTGGCAACTCTCGCAGTTGGCAGTCGCGGCAAAGCGTCGCGTAAGTGGCGATATGGTCTTTTATAACCGCAACTTCCACCTTGAGCCGTCAAATGTATGCCTCTTTGATTGTAAGTTCTGCTCCTATCGTCGTAGCGAGGGTGAGTCGGGTGCGTGGGATTATACCCTTGAGCAGATGCTCGACATTGTGCGCAGCCGTAAGGATAGTGGCGCTACGGAGATACATATCGTCGGCGGTGTACATCCGCGCAACGATCTCTATTTCTACCTCGAACTTATTAGGCAGATAAAGCAGATTATGCCTCAGGTGGCAATTAAGGCCTTTACGGCTGTTGAACTCAACTGTATGATCTCCAAAGCGGGTCTTACTACCGTTGAGGGCCTTAAACTGTTGAAAGAGGCGGGTATGGAGGCTATTCCTGGTGGTGGCGCTGAGATTTTTGCTCCTCATATACGCGAACAGATTTGTCCGCAAAAGGGTAGTGCCGAGATGTGGCTCGATCTGCACCGCCAAGCACATAAACTCGATATCTCGACCAATGCGACAATGCTCTATGGTCATATTGAGAGCGTGGAGGATCGTATAGACCACCTCTTGCGTCTGCGAGAGTTACAGGATGAGACGGGTGGTATTAATGCCTTCATTCCGCTCAAGTTTCGCAGTGCCAATAACTCTCTCTCGGCTTTGGGTGAGACTTCGGTAATCGACGATTTGAGAACGCTTGCTATGAGCCGCCTTATTTTGGATAATGTGCTACATCTGAAGGCATATTGGGTGATGTACGGCAAGAGTACAACCGAGCTTGCTTTGGCTTTTGGTGCTGATGATATTGACGGCACAATTGAGGATTCAACCAAAATCTACTCTATGGCGGGCGCGGAGGATAGCCATCCGACAATGAGTATAGAGGATATTGAAAAAATATGTCGCTCGGCAGGCTTTGTTGCTCACGAGCGCGATACACACTATAACCTTATAAAGTAGTATGAACAATAGTGCAAAACGAGCGCCCAAGAAGGCGTCGCTTATAAGCCGACTCAAGCGGTATCCGATATTGTGGAACCTGATACTTATAGTTGTTATGTTTGTCATTGCAGCTATAGTGTCGTTTGCGGCCCTTTCGTTGGGTACGCGTCACGGTATGCGCCTCAAAGTGCCTGATTTTATAGGTCTTACTCTCAATGATGCCGAGTTTTACGCTTCGCAGCGCGGCTTGCATCTGATTGTCAACGACTCGCTCTATGTGCCGGCATATCCGGGCGGTATGGTGCTTGAGCAGTTGCCAAAGGGTGGCGTGAATGTCAAAAAGGGTCGCAAGATTTATATCACAATCAACTCCTTTGCCCAGAAAAAGGTGCCTATGCCTTATGTGGCAGGCCGCTCATTGCGTCAGGCAAAGAATATGCTTGAGGGTGCGGGTTTTGGTATTGAGCGCCTTGAGTATGTTGAGGATATTGCAACCAACTATGTCCTGGAGCAATATTTGGGCGAGCAGATTGTAACAGACTCTACCCGTATAAGTGCCGAGAAGGGCAAGGGTGTTGTGCTTAAGGTAGGTGTTGCCCCAGACCAAAATCAGACCTCCGTTCCGCGCCTTTTGGGTCGTAAACTCTTCGATGCAAAGGGTCGCCTTTGGGAGCAGGGTCTTAATGTGGGTCGTGTGAGCTATGATGAGGGCATTACGCTGCTCAATATGGACGATGCCCGTGTGTCGGTGCAGAGTGTGTTGCAGGGCACAACATTGGAGTTGGGTGCTGTGGTCGATATGCACTTAACCCTTGATAGTGAGGCTGTGGCAGCAGCTATGGCAGCGGCAGAGAAGGCTGTTGAGGCGGCTTTGCAGGAGCGCGAACTTGCCGACTCTCTTGCGCGTGTGGCAGCAGACTCGTTGCGTATGTTAAATAGTGTTCAACCGCAGCCACAGCAGGCTGAAGATGAGTTTTTCTTCTAATGGCGGAGTATATTGAGGATATTGAGCTGGACGATGAGGAGATTATTGCTCCCTCGCCCCGTCGAGAGTTTCTAACCGATGAGAAGCCCGACGAAAACGGACTGTATGAGCACTTCTCTATAACGGTAGATAAGGGTCAGTCGATGATGCGACTTGACAAGTATTTGGCTACCCATATTGAAAACTGTTCGCGCAATCGCGTGCAGACGGCTGTCGATAATGGTAATGTCTTTGTTAACGACCGCCCGCAAAAGGCGTCGTATAAGATTAAGCCTTTTGACCACATTGTGCTCAAGATGGAGTACCCTAAGTATAACTGCTTGCTTACTCCGCAAGATATTCCTATCAATATCATATACGAGGATGACGATGTTATTGTTGTCAATAAGGAGGCGGGTATGTGTGTGCATCCGGGTCATGGTAACTACGATGGCACTTTGGTTAATGCTCTTACTTTCCACTTGAAGGATAACCCAATGTTCCAGCAGGGCGATGAGCGTGCGGGATTGGTGCATCGTATCGATAAAAACACATCGGGTATCCTTGTGGTCGGTAAAAATCAGGAGGCTTGTAACCATCTCTCCCGCCAATTCTTTCTGCATAGCACCAAGCGCCGATATATAGCTCTTGTGTGGGGAAATTTCGATCAGGATGAGGGTACAATTACGGGCCATATTGGTCGCAATCCGCGCAATCGTCACCAGATGTATGTCTTTGCTGACGGCTCGGAGGGCAAGCACGCCGTTACGCACTATAAGGTACTCAAGCGCTATGGCTATGTGACCCTTGTTGAGTGCCGTTTGGAGACAGGTCGCACCCACCAAATCCGCGTTCACATGCAGTATATAGGTCATCCGCTCTTTAACGACGAGCGCTATGGTGGCGATAAGATTTTGAAGGGAACAACATTCTCGAAGTATAAGCAGTTTATCGAAAACTGTTTCGATATAATGCCTCGCCACGCCTTGCACGCGCGTATGTTGGGCTTTGTCCATCCTACTACGGGCGAGGAGATGATTTTTGAGTCTCAGACGCCTGCCGATTTCCAGGCGGTCATTGATCGCTGGGACAACTATGTAAAGTCTGCAAATTTATATAACGAGTAGTTATGGGGTTCTTGCCAACAACAGTCAAGGAGATGAAGGCGTTAGGGTGGGATTATGTCGATATAATCCTCTTTACGGGCGATGCATATATCGACCACCCGTCGTTTGGTGCTGCTGTGGTGTCACGCCTTTTTGAGGCGGAGGGTTACCGCGTGGCTGTTGTGCCGCAACCAAATTGGCGCGATGATTTGCGCGACTTTAAGAAGCTCGGCACTCCACGCCTGTGCTTCTGTGTCAGTGCGGGTGCTATGGACTCTATGGTCAACCACTATACCGCCAATCTGCGCCTGCGTAGCAATGATGCCTATACGGCCGATGGTGCAGC
>JAFNYE010000185.1 GCA_017383345.1 Alistipes sp.
AAACCCGAGAACAAGCAAATCCTAAAAATATAAAAGATATTGACATTCCCTCCAAACCTCCCTTTGACAAAGGGAGGCTTAGTCGCAAAGTTCCTTTGCTCCGAGGTGCAAGTATGTACGGGTGTGCGAGGCTGACGCAGATGAGCTACTTGGACTGTAGGGAGTTTTTTAGGGAAGTTAGGGAAATTAGGGAAGTTAGTGATTTTCTAAACTCCTTAAACTCCTTAAATTCCCTAAACTCACTTCCTCTCTCATTCGTACCGTCGTCATTTCTCGCACTATTTGTTGTCAAAAGGTAGTAGTAGCAACGCTCGGCTATAAAAACAGCGAAGGGTAGTACTTGGCGTACGACCCTTTGCTGGTTTTAGAGTTAGCGGAAGCTAATGCTGCTTTTTGGCAACAAATTATAAATTGGAGAGCGTATATTCCACCATCTTCTGCCTAACATTAACAGTCGAACCAGGAAGCATAGAGTGGTTTTGGTCGGGATAGACCATCATATCGTACTGTTTGCCGGCATCATTAAGGCGGCGACACATCTCCATAGAGTTTTGGAAGTGGACATTATCGTCAGCGGTGCCGTGAATGATAAGCAGGCGCGTACGAGGCGATAGTTTCTCGGCGTGGTTAAGCGGAGAGTTCTCGTCATATCCTTTCGGGTTATCCTGCGGCAGGCCGTTATATATCTCGGTATAGATAGTGTCATAATAGCGCCACGAGGTAACAGGGGCTACGGCTATAGCCATCTTAAAGAGGCCATTGCCGTGCATAGCGCAGTTGAGAGCCATAAAGCCGCCATACGACCAGCCATAGATACCCATTCGTTTACCATCGACATAAGGGAGCGTAGCCAGATAGCGAGCAAATGAGAGTTGGTCTTCATACTCACGACGACCCAAGTCGCCATAGGTACACTTCTTAAACTCTTCGCCCATAAAGCCTGTACCACGGCCATCGCAGCAGGCTACGATATAACCCTTACGGGTAAGCACATCTTCCCAATCTGCACCCCAACGATCACGCACAGACTGAGAGCCAGGACCCGAATATTGGGTCAAGAGCACCGGATAGGTCTTTTGAGGGTTATAGTTGAGAGGCAGCTGGATATAGTAGTTGAGTGTATCGCCTCGCTCGGTAACGAACTTACGGAACTCTCGTTTAGCAAGCACGCCAGCCTTTGCCACTGCATTACGGCGATCGGCAAGAGTGTCTATTACAGTACCGTCGTTACGATTGACGGTAATGATATTTGGCGTTGTGCTGTTGCTAAAGGTGCGCACATAGTACTTCATACCCTTTGACGGGGCAATCATATTAAATCCGCCCTCAGGGGTAAGCAGGTGCTTATCTTTACCGTTAAGCAGTACCGAGTAGAGATCTCGCTGCAATGGGGAGCGCTCGGTAGAGAGGTAGTAGAGGCGCTTACCGTCAAAGCCTACGAGAGAGGTGACCTCCCAACGGCCCTGAGTCAGAGCGCACACCTCACCCGACTTAACAGAGTGGAGATATAGGTGCATCCAGCCCGTTTTGCACTCATTGAGTACCACAAAGCGATCTTTATCTATAAAGGTTACGGTTGAACTATTTGGTCGCTCGACATAGCGTGGCGAGGTCTCGTTATAGATAACCTTTTGAGTGCCATTTTTTTGCTGAAGCACCACCTCAAAGTGGTTCTGCAAGCGGTTAACGCGGTAGAAGCACAACTCACCCGAAGGTGTCCACATAAGGTTAAAGATATATTGGTCGCTATTTGAGCCTGTATCAATGCGCTCCTTTGTGTTCGACGCAATATCGTAAACCCACAACTCTACGGTTGAATTTACCCCGCCAGCCTTAGGGTATTTGAACGAATATGCGCGGTTGTAGAGGGTGTTGTCAAAGCGCATCATCTCAAAGCACTCCACCGCACTCTCATCAAAGCGCAGGTAGGCTATCTTATCGCTCTTAGGAGAGAAGGCATAGGCCTGAGTAAAGCCATACTCCTCCTCATAGACCCAATCGGATGTGCCGTTGATGATATAGTTCCACTTGCCGTCATTGGTAATAGCCGTAGTCGTATCGTTGCGAAGGTTGACAAGATAGAGATTGTTGTCACGCGCATAAGCGACCATTTGGCCATTTGGTGCAAAGGTGATATCGCGCACACCCTCAAACTTTTTGTTACCGCCGCGATATTGAAGTTGGTAGTCAGCTGTAAAGGAGTGGCGATAGATAGGCTTTACCGAGGCTGCATCAGCAAAGAGAATCATACTCTCATCGGGTGAGAATATATACGATGCGACAGCAAAAGAGGCGCTGAAGAGGGTGTCGGCCTGATTGCGGTTATCGTACGGACGACGCACAACACTTCGCCCCTCAAGGGTGGTATAATGCACACCGTCGTTCATACTGCACAGCGAGGCGATACCGCGATTTGCACGGCGGATTTTAACAATATCGCTATAAGAGGCGTTTGCAGCAAAATTGACAGCGATGATAACTATTACCACCGCTGCAAACTTCTTAAATATCGTCAACATTGAACTCGTAATTTAATCGTTTTCCTGTAACAAAGGTTGAGCTATCAAACTTGGTATTAAACTGATCGACCGTAACGCGCTTGCACTGCTCATAAGGAGGAGTGAGCAGGTCAAAATTGACAGCGTAGTAGATAGCCTTCTCAAGGATATGTATAAGTTGCTCTCGATCTATCTCCTTCTGACCAAAGTTAATTGCGCGCATTGATGTTTGGCGCTTACCCTCAACAAAGAACATACGCTCGCGGTTGATAAATATACGACCGATAAGGTAGCCCTCGTCAGCATTACGCTTATCCTTGAATGAGTCTGAAAGGAAGTCGTAGATATCAATCATACCGCAGTAGCAGTTGGTTTTGTCCTGCTGAGCGTACTGATTTTGCCAGATAATATGACTGGAGTCAAACTGGAAGATGTCGGTGTGCATCTTAAAGATAAGAATGTCGGAAGCGATCTGCAACTGAGCCTCGTGCTTACCACGGTCGCGGTACTCCAGGCGCACACGACGATCCACCTTACCCTCAAGAGCGTCTTCCATCTCCGACGCCATCTCAAAAAGGGTCTCCTTCAACAAGTTGAACACTCCGAATGTGTTGTCAAACACACGCTGCTTAAGCATCGACTTTTCGATAATTGTGCTGAGAATCTTCTCGCGTAAAGGTTGTTGCTCCATAAGAGGAATATTCTAAAAGTTATACTCTTTCTATTATTTTTACAAAGATAATCAAAATTTCACAAACTCCTACCTCAACTTTATAGTTTGACCGCAAACAAACTCCTCGCCACGCGGCAGAGAGTTAAGTCGGGCCAACTTGCGGGCGCGAATACCGTAACTTTGAGCCAAAGAGTGCAGGGTTTCGTCTTTACGCACGATATGCAGCATTGCGTTACCCAACCAACAGTTCTGTTTACGCTCTATAAAGACCATATCGCCCTCCTTAAGAGCTGCGCCCTTATCCACATCGTTAAACTTGCACAATGTGCGTTCTGAAATATCGAACAACTTGCCGATTGTACGATATGTATCGCCCTCTTTGGCAATGATGTAGCAAGTGTGGTTTGTACGATAGACATTATAGCCACGATGAGCGTTGACCGTTACGCGGAAGATATCGTAGCTTATACGCTCCTCCTGACGGGCACTACTCTGAGAGGCAAAATATTCGGCATTCTCTTGAGCTGTCTTACCCGATGAATATATCGCCGCACCATCCTCTCTATCCAACAGATGTAGCTTATAGCGCTCAATTATTGCCACCAATCGCTCAGCATAATCGGGAGCTGTAGCATAACCTGCAGCCTTAAGTCCGCGCGCCCAACTGCGATAGTCGTTTGACGGATAGGCAAACAACGAGTCGTAGCGTGGCGAGGAGTCCAAAAACTCGGCGTGGTCGTTATAAGAGGCTTCAACCGAAGGGTAGGCTCTAAAGCACTCGCCCTTAGCATCATCGTCGTGATAGACCTTTGCGCCCGTCCAACTCTTCTTACACTTGATACCGAAGTGGTTGTTGGACTCTTTGGACAGACGGCTGTTACCCGCATCCGACTCCAAGATACCCTGAGCCATAGTGATACTTGCAGGAATACCGTAACGCTCCATGTGGGCAACCGCTATGGCTTTATATCGCTCAATATACTCTTCACGCGTCTGGCGAGTGTTAGCATATATCTGAACGATGTTCAATATAGCTAAAAGAGTGTATAATATTGGAATTCTAATATTTTTCATATATCTTTGTTGTATCAAGAAACAAAGTTACTCGATTTTTTACAAATAATCAACACGCAGATGAAAAACCTGCACATCATTACCCCTGTAAAGGACTCTATCGACTCTACATTGCAGACGATTAAGGCGGTATTGGCCTCAAAGTGTTCTTTGCCCATAACCTACACCATCTATAACGACAATAGCACCCCTGAGAATACCGCTTTGCTGAAGCGCTACTCAGAGGAGTTGGGCTTTGAACTTGTAAATATTGCCGACATTACCGACCACCCGTCGCCCAACTACCTATTGGTTCTTCAGATGGCTCAGCAACGCGCTATAGAGAACCAGGCGGGTCTGCTTATTGTCGAGAGCGATGTTATCGTCGAGCCCCACACAGCCGACGAACTTATCAAGGGGGCTTTGGAGCGCACCGACTGTGGCATAGCAGCCTCGGTAACGGTTGACGATCAAGGCAAGATAAACTACCCTTACCAATACGCCATCGGCACAGAGGGAACGGTCTATGCCGTATCGAAGCATTGCAGTTTCTGCTGCTCGCTGCTCACCCCTGCCCTACTGAAGAGCTTTGATTTCAAGACCCTCGATGCAGACAAGCATTGGTTTGATGTTCACATCTCCCACGCCTCGTTAGAGTGCGGACTGAAAAACTACCTCTTCTGCACCCTGCCTGTGATACACCGTCCTCACAGCTCGCGCCCGTGGAAGCAGTTAAAGTACAGCAACCCGCTAAAGTACTACTTCCTAAAGTATATCTGCCGCAAGTTTGACAAGATTTAACCCATCGACGCAAGTAAAAACTACACTCTATGGTTGGAATTGACTATATCGTAATTGTCCTCTACTTCCTCGGACTTATTGCCGTAAGCCTATTGGTATCGAGAAGGATCAAGTCGTCTGCCGATATGTTTATTGCCGGCAGAAACTCATCGTGGTGGCTCTCGGGAATGTCAACCTATATGACACTCTTCTCTGCCAGCACATTTGTCATTTGGGGTGGCGTGGCATATCGCTCAGGCATCGTCGCGGCATTGATTGGCAACATTCTCGGTTTTGCCAGCTTCTTTATAGGTCGCTACCTATCGGGCAAATGGCGCGAGATGAAGATAAAATCCCCTGGAGAGTATCTTACAATCCGTTTTGGCAAGCACTCGCTGAGTTTCTACACATTGCTCGGCATTATCGGTCGCGGTTTTCACACAGCCGTAGCGCTCTACGCCATTTCAATCGTTATGTCAACCCTTATGGTGTTACCTGAGGGTCATTTTATGGCAGGAGCCGATGGACACCTGTCGGTTAGTTGGGGTATTATTATTCTGGGCGTAATTACGCTGCTCTACACCGTTTTGGGTGGCTTCCTGGCGGTGCTGATGACCGATGTTATACAGTTTGGAGTACTTATAACCGTGGTGATATTTATGATTCCGCTCTCAATCAATGCAGTTGGAGGCTTGGAGAACTTTGTAGCATCTGCTCCTGAGGGTTACTTTACCCCTGTAAGCAACGAATATCCGTGGTTCTGGCTGATATTATGGTTCTTTGTCAACAGCTTCACCATTGGGGGCGACTGGCCGTTTGTGCAGCGATATATCAGCGTGCCTACCGTAAGCGATGCAAGAAAAAGCACATATCTTGTTGGTGTGCTCTACCTGCTCACTCCGATTATCTGGTACTTCCCCGCAATGGCTTTCCGCCAGATTGTCCCCGATGCAAACCCTGAGCAGGCATATATCCTTATGTCCGAGCATGTGCTTATGAAGGGTATGCTCGGCGTAATGTTGGCGGCAATGGTGTCGGCAACACTCTCAACCGTCTCGGGTACGCTCAATGTCTTTGCCAATGTCTTTACCTACGACATATATGGCCAAAAACACCCTGAGGTAGGCGAAAAGGGTCTTATCCGCACAGGCCGTATCTTTACATTCGCCTTCGGTACAGCCATTACCCTGCTCGCGCTGCTGATACCTTATGCAGGCGGTGCTGAAAAGGTGGTTGTAACGGTGCTGACAATGATTATAGGCCCACTCTACATCCCGTCTGTATGGGGTGTATTCTCAAAGCGTCTAACCCAGAAGCACCTACTCTCAGCAATGGTTATAACCTACTGCTGCGGCATATTCGGACTGGCATTCAAATTCAGCCCTACCGTGCGAGCAACCTTTGAGTGGATAAACCCTAATGTGCTTGAGTCGGTCATCGGCACCGTTGTCCCTGTTGTTCTGCTCACCCTTATGGAGCTTTGGGCCAAACACAAAGGCACAACCGACCCTGGCTACGAACGCATACAGGCAATCATTGACCCTGATGCCAATATAGAGCCGAGCGCAGAGATGAAGCAAGCCACAAAGAACTACTCCCACATGGCAATCACCTGCTTTGTCGTAACGCTGCTTGCCATAGCCGCACTTCTTCTGTTACAACTCTTTACCGAGAGCTACTCTACTGATACTGAAAATGTTATGATTGGTGGCATTGCCATAATGGTGGGCATTGCCGTAGTCTATGCTATATACAGACACTTCTATGCAAAACGCAATTAACTACTCCAAAAGTATTGCCGTCAAGGGCAACTACGATGTTCTTGTCGCAGGCTCAGGTCCTGCGGGTATATGTGCCGCCGTAGCCGCTGCGCGTGAGGGTGCAAAGGTCGCCCTTATTGAGCGCTATGGCGTAGTTGGCGGCAACCTAACTACAGGCTATGTCGGCCCTATTCTCGGAATGGTGGGCAAGGGCACTATGCGCGACGAGTTAGTCAAGCTGCTCGGCGTGCCTCAAAACGATATGATTGGCGAAACAGGTCGCGCACACGACTTTGAGATGGCAAAAATTCTGCTTGCCGAATTTGTCGATCACCCAAACATTGATGTCTATCTGCAAACCACAGTTACCGATGTTATCAAGGAGGGCCAAACCCTTAGAGGTGTTATCGTAACTGCCGGCGAAGGACCATTTGCCCTTATGGGCAAGATTGTAATCGATGCCACAGGTGACGGTCTGGTTAGTTTCTTGGCAGGCGCCCCAACAGAGAAGGGTCGCGACGACGGACTTATGCAGCCCGTAACCCTTGAGTTCACCATTGCGGGCGTAGATGAGAGCAAGGGCGTGATTTGCATTGGCGATGTTGACAATGTATGCTTGGGCGAAGAGCGCTTCTTGGACTACTGCAAGCGCCTTGCCGATGCGGGCGAGCTACCACAGCACCTTGCAGCCGTACGCCTCCATCCGACCACACATAGCGGTGAGCGTCAAGTTAACACTACGCAACAAAATGGCATCGATATGACCAATGTTGACCAGATATACAAGGCCGACTTAGCTCTACGCCGACAGATACGCACCTTAGTTGACTTCTTCCACAAGCATCTGCCAGGATATGAGAGTTGCCGTCTTATTTCAAGCGGCACAACTACAGGCGTGCGCGAGACCCGCCGCGTCATTGGCGACTATATCATCACAGCCGAGCAGATGGCTGCGGGGTGTCGCTTTGACGATGTTATAGTTCATCGCGCCGAGTTTATCGTCGATATACACAACCCTGCAGGTGCAGGTCAGGCCGAGGATCATATTCAATATTGTGACCCATACGACCTGCCTTACCGCTGCTTTACTCCAAAGGGTATCGAGAACCTTTACACAGCGGGGCGTTGCATCTCAGGCACACACCGCGCACACGCCTCATATCGAGTAATGAGCATCTGTATGGCTATGGGCGAGGCTGTAGGTGTTGCTGCGGCAATGTGCGCAAGCAGAGGCTGCTGCACAAGAGAATTGGATGTAAAAGCGCTTCAAAATCGTTTAACCGAAAAAGGTATTGAACTATATGGATAAAATAATGCTCTACGGCCGCTTCAATCCACTCAAGCGGGTGATTTGCTACGACATCTTCGATCGTGGCTTTAATGGTTGGATGGTATTGCTTCCTAACTTTACGGAGCATCCCGACTTTGATGTCCCCCCAACAAAGGTCAACAAAGACCAGTGGCCGCCTGTAATGCTCAGCTCGGCAACATACCGTTTTCCGGGCACACACGGCTCACTCTCGGGTACATATTCGCTCAAACTCTCGACCCGCCCCGTTGCCAATCCATACTCTATGCCACCGGCTCCTGGCTCTATGGGTCACGCAATCAAGCGTCTTTCAAATATGGACCCTAACGCCCGCTACCTGCAGTACGAGGTGTGGTTTGCCTACACCGCCGAGCAGGACGCCGTTGACGGCACAGGAGCGCAGCCGGGTCTGCACGAAGACTCTATTCGCGCCTTTGGCATCGGTTCGGACACACAGGATGATGAAAACCGCTTCTTCTGGGGCATACGCTACCTCAACACCGTTGACGGCAAACCTATGCGCAAGTGGCAGTATATACAGGCTACGCCTGGCACCGACAAAGATTGGGCATTTGGTCAAGATGGCGACTGGTGCAAGTGGGGTGTAGATTGCTGGTGGTTTGGCGAGCGTCGCCCTGACGGCTATCACGCAGGATATAAGGATGTACCAAATGGTCAGCAAAACCTGATATATAACGAGACCGATTGCAAGATTAACTGGCAATATTTGCGCCTTAAGGTCGATATTATCGACAGAGAGTATGTCGAGATGCAGTGCCAAAATAAGATATACGACCTGCGCGGCACAAAGATTACCGCTGTGGACAAATATCGCCGCATAGATGGCCTTATCAACCCTGTAATTTGGTTAGAGACCGACACCAACCGTCGCGTATTCCTCTACATTGATTCATTTGTAGCTTCGCAAGAATAGTGAAGGCGATATAGCTTCATAAAATTTGAAAATTTTATTTCGATGAAACAGTTTAATGCAGCACACTTAGAGATAAAGAAGTCTTTTAGCGAGGGCTTTGAGACCCACCCATACGAGGTTGGCTGGGCAGATGAGGTTATATTCTTCGTCCTTATTGAGGATATTGTCGGAGAGGGTACTTTCAACGCTAAAGTGCAAATCTCGCTCGATGGCGTTCATTGGGCTGATGAGGGAACTGGCTTTGAGCCAATAACTGCCAAGGGTTTGTACTTTGTCAAAGTGCGTCACTTTGGCAACTACATCCGCCTCAAAACCGACATAGAGGGGGCAGAGTTTAAGTTGCAAATTCAAATTGCATCAAAGGGATGATTTATCGCATCTTAGGCCTCGACCCGGGTACAAACTATATGGGCTATGGAGTATTGGAGGTTGATGGCAAGAGTTTGACACCCGTGGTTTTGGGCGATATAGACCTCCACAAGATATCCGATCCATACGACAAGCTGCGCTACATCTTTGAACGAGTAAAGGCTCTTGTATGCGAGTACTCCCCGAGCGAGGTAGCGCTTGAGTCACCCTTCTTCGGACAGAATGTGCAGAGTATGCTCAAGCTCGGTCGTGCGCAGGGCGTAGCTATGGCCGCAGCGCTGAGTTGCAACAAGAGCGTATCGGAGTACGCCCCAACGCGCATCAAGCAGGCGATTACAGGCACAGGCGCTGCATCCAAAGAGCAGGTTGCCTCAATAGTAATTCGCACCCTTAAAATCGAAAATCCGCCAAAGCGCCTCGATGCAACCGACGGTATGGCCGTGGCGCTATGTCACTACTTCGCTACATCAAGCCCTATAAACCAAGCCCTCGGCACAGATAAGGTCAAAGGTCTTGGTGGTGATAAAACAGCTCGCCGCCGAGGTACAAAGTCGTGGTCTCAATTCGTATCGGAAAATCCTAACCGCGTAAAAAAGTAGAAGATAACTCCTACATATATATAATATAGCATTGGTTTAGCGACCAATGCTTTTCTTTTTTGTAAAAATGCGCAAAAAATATTTTGTGTCAAGAGTTGTCACAAATATTACCGACTTTTGCATCGAACTAAAAATATAGGACTATGGAACTTGACATCAAACTTCAGATTAACAAGAAGCAGGAGTTTTTGCACAACACCTTTTTGCTTAGATGGAACCCTGCCATCTCATCCTACACTATGGCTCAATTTGACAAAGAGTTAGAGATGTGGGCCGGCGGCGATTGGGCCGACTTTGATTGGAGCATCTTTGAGTGGCAGAAGGCTCACAGAGGCGACCGTTTCTTTATGGTTCGCGTAGGCGAGGGCAATACAGGCATCTTTGCAGCGGGTCGATTTATATCTGAGCCCTTTGAGGATGAAGATTGGCGAAACAACGACAAGACAAGCTATTATGGACAGTTGGAGTTTGAGGCAATATTTCATCCTGAACGCGCCGACATCATCACTACCGACGAACTCAAACGCGAGTTGCCTCATATAGATTGGGATAAGGGCCACTCAGGCGAGAGTGTAGATAGCCAGACAGCAGACAAGTTGGAACTTTTATGGCGCGACCATATTGGTCGCAACAAGCACCTCTACCTACCTCGCGCAATAAAGAATGAGTTTTACGACTCGCGCTCCGATATAGACAAGGCTATTGAGTTGGCCTCAACCGCCCACGCCGCAGACTATGATCTGGACGGCAACCCTACTATCTTGCACCCGCTGGCAGTAGGAATGATGGGACACAACGACTTAGAGCGCATTGTAGGTTTTCTGCACGATGTAGTTGAGGATACGCGGTACGACTTCAGCGATATCGAGGATCTTGACTTCCCGCAGGTTGTCATCGAGGCACTCAAGCTGCTTACGCACGACAAGCATACGCCATATATGGAGTATATCGAGCGCATCTGCAAGTCGGGCAATATGACCGCTATAAATGTAAAGATGAACGACCTGAAGCACAACCTTGCCCGTGGTCGCGAGGGAGGACATACCCAATGCGTAGAGAAACACACAAAGGCTTTGGCCTACATTGAGAACTACATAGCAGAGCATAGCAAATAAAGAAAAGAGTGTTCAACACTCTTTTCGCTACTAAAAAGTCGTTTAAGAAACTACCGTACAATGAGGGTATCAGTTACCTTATTGCACAAAAAAGTCGTTTAAGAAGTGGAATTTACAACGCTGCGATTAAGCCGAACACAATAGCGGTTGCCACAAAGTGCAAAGTGCAAAGGTTGAAAATGGGAGCTTGCTCACTGATTTTCAAACTTGCGCTTTGTAAGTGCATAGCACTGCGACCGATATTGTTGAGGCGAAGCAGTGAAGGGTCATCGCAGATGAGCCAAGGCTTGGTTTTTTGGGGCGGAAGGGACATACTCTTGTATTTCCCTTTCGCAACAAAAAAGCGTAACGCAGAAATTGTCGTACAATGAGGGTATCAGTTACCTTAT
>JAFNYE010000186.1 GCA_017383345.1 Alistipes sp.
GTATCTTATTCTGTTTCTACATCAAACCACAACAGTTTGCTACAGCGCGTCCTCGTATGCTTGTTGTATCTTATTCTGTTTCTACATCAAACCACAACAGTTTGACGAATGCAACAGACGCGGGGCGGGGTTGTATCTTATTCTGTTTCTACATCAAACCACAACGCTGGTGATATTGTCCGTTGATTTCCAGGAAGTTATGCCGATTTGGCGGTTAACAAAATGGAGTTCGGAGGGCCGGCGAAGTGTGTTTGATGTTATTTTTTGAATCTTACCAATGCAAATATACTAAAAAAGTTCCAATTGTTGAGGGGTAATTAGTTTTGCGCGTTCAACTTTTCCCCAGAAGTTCTGAATTTCACCATATTGTTTGTCTGTTATATTCAGAATACTTATCAATCCCGATTGTGGCATCGAGGCCCTGACTCGCGCTATATGCACATTCATATTCTCACGAGAGGGGCAATGGCGGACATAGACTGAGTATTGCATCATCGAGAATCCATCTTTCTCCAGCGCTTTGCGAAACTGCGCAGCGGCCTTGCGCTCCTTCTTTGTAGAGGTTGGAAGATCAAAAAAGACAAAGAGCCACATAATATGATAAGCATTTAGGCGAAGTTCAGACATCTTCTATTCAAGTAGTGGGTACACAATCTTTTTGCTTGTTCCGGCAAAACATTTTGCAAGTGAGGCTGTTGTTATCGTTGTCCCGATATCTAAGGGTCGAGTTACCTTGTTAAAGACGGTGTCGGTAAACAAGATGTGTAGCAACTGAGCCTTTGTATCTTTGTTTAGCTCTGTCATACCATTTATATACATGTGGTAGACAATCTCATCTACATAGGGGCGGTACGGCTCCATAATATCGTCTGCCAAAGGGAAGGCATTGTAACGATTGCGGTGGAAAATACCTAATGCGGGCAGTAGTCCTGACCCCATCAATGCACGAGCGACGGCGGCACGGAGTAGGGTATAGCCGTAGTTTAGCAGATTGTTTGGCTCAACACCCTCTCTGTGACGGATAAATCCGGCTCCAAAGAGAGAGTGCCAATATATTTTTGCCGCTATACCCTCTCGATTGTCCGAATCTCCACTCTTGACATTCATATAATAGGGTTTTAATAGACTCCCATCTTTCCCTAACTTATTCAATAGCGCAGCCTGATTGCGTATCTTCATCTCAATAACTTGTCGCCAAAGACCCTTCTTTAGAGGTTCGCTTGCGTCAATCTGAGCACGGAAATTCTCGCCCTGAGTCTTGTTGCTGTCCAGATTCATCAACATCGCATTGGGCATACGATTATTGCCGCAGAATATAACAGCTACATTGTTGTCCGATAGCGCATTGAGTAGCGGTAGGGTAATGGAGGTCTGTTGATGTTCCAATATAAGATAGCCGATATCCTCAATAGGAACGGTTCTCTTCATATCGGGCATCTGCTTGGTGTTGATAACCAGCTGATTATCCTTCAGACTCAAGCAAAATGGAGTTCCAAAAAATAGTGCTCGTTTCAACATAGGCCTTAGTGTTTGAATTTTATCTCTCCGGTAACTGTCAACTCAAAGTCGTAGCCTTCGACAAGGGCGTTGAGTTGATTGTGATTGATAACTATCACAGGGCGGTATTCTTCGCCTATCTTCCATTCGCCCTTTTTCTCTTTTAATTCACCTGCTGGTCGGGCCTCTTGATGATATTTTAGAGTCATCATACCATATCTATACTTTTGTTGCACTATGGTTGAACTCATCCCCGTAACCTTATACAACCTCTTTGAAAGTTCTGCACGAGAACATTCATAGAGCTCCTCCGGGCTATTTTCGTAGAACAGCACCATTGTTCCGGTGTGGAGAATAGCCTTTAGCGGGTAGTCGTTGTTATCTGACTGAGGTACTAAGTCGTAACGCTCTGTCTTGCCGTTGTAGAACTTGGCGGCCTCTAAATTATTGACGATTTGGAAAGAGCGCTTAGTCTTGCCCTTCGCATCGGTGCCTTCGTAGATAGCCATACAATAGTTACCGTCGTTTGCGACGTGGTACTCTTGTTTGTAGTCAAAGCGTGAGAGCATCTGGTGTTTTTTCAGATGGATAGGAGATGTGATACTCGGGGTAAATATCCTTACCTTCTTTATATATACACCCTTTGCTTCATTGAAGCATATAGGCTTGGAGATAGCCTCCTTGAAACCTTCGCGCGCAATAGCAGCCTTAACACATTTACGGATAGCGTCATCGACAATCTTCTCCACATCGGACATATTCTGCAAAGCGTCAAGTGATTTGCGCACCACATATCTAATCTCGTCATCGCGTTTGATTGCTCCGTAGAAGGTCTGCTGATGCAGTGACGCGCGCGCGGTATCGCCCTGAACATAGATAGGCTTGCCCTCGCTATTGAGTTGTACTTTACCTCGCACTCGTAGCTTTTTACGGCTATGTTTAGGAAGGTTGTTTGCTGTATAGTGTGACACAAGCAATTCGTCTGCCACAGCCTTTACATCCTCGGTGAAGGTTGGCCACGGCTTGTCAAATACCGGTTTACAACCGTTTTGTAAGTAGTAACGTTCAGCGTCGCGCTGGTGCTGGGCCCACTTTGCATAGGCGCCACTTCCGATACATGCAATTGTAATTGCATCTATGCAGTGGTGAACATGGTTTACTCGCTCCTTCTTGCTGTACTCCTCCTGCAGACCCCACATCTTGCGGAAGTCGGCAGTTGTGGCACCTTTGACAGTAAATACTCTATCAAATACGGTCTCAAGGTATATCTTCGCATACTTGCCGATAATGCCGATATCAACACCTTGACGATTGCTAAAGCCTTCCGGCACTTCGGTCATTGCAAAGCGTGAGAGCTTACCTCGCAGATAATTCAATTTCATTTGGAGATAGTGGCGCTCGCGTATAGCTCTATCTTTTGACTCTTTGGTCGTTGCACTCTTGGCCGAGCGGGCGCAACCAAAAATCTGCTTTTCGAGTTTTTCAATCTCCTTATCCCACCCAAGCTGCTCTATACGTGCCATAACCTCAGCATGGTTAACCAACTCTGCAGGGAGCTTATCGCGCTTGATGCGTCTATTGAAGTCGCACTCGCACAGAGTCTTATTCATCTGCGAGTTGTCACCTCCACGAGAACGGGGTACAGTGTGCTCGATGTCGTACTTTGGATTGGCTCCGATAAAGTCTGATATGCCAATCTGCTCACCGGTATACAGGCATAACTTATTCTGCTCTATCCATAGTTGATACTTTAAGATATCATCCTCGGTTGGAGCAATATCGACTCCGCACTCGGCTTTGAACAGCTCTATAATCTCGGTAGCATATTGTTTGTGTAGCTTCTCATTCTCGCGTTGGTAGCGCTCAATGGCATTGCGCATATTGGCGTCATTAAGCCCTCGGGCAAACTCGATGTTGATTTTGGTTGTCCTGTCGATTTTACCCTCTTTAAGCAGTCGATTCACCAATATACGCAGGCGGAACAGTGCACGCATCACCATAGGGTTGCGGACAGACGATGTGCGCGGAGAGCCGAGTTGAAGTACTCCCTCGGCATTAGGTTGCGCCTTGGCATAGGTCTCAATCTGCGAAGGTTCATACAGTCGGGATGACTCATTGTAACCAATGCCGTAGTTGTCGAGCAACATACTATCTATTGCCTGTTTCTTTGTCTGATGACGATATATAGGGTTTTGAGCATACTCCTCA
>JAFNYE010000187.1 GCA_017383345.1 Alistipes sp.
CTCAAGAAAGAGGGTATCGGCAAAATCGAAACGGTCCCAGAAGTGGTCGGTCATCCACTCGCCACGCTGCTGACCCGAAAGGTGTGAGGGTGGCAATACGCGGCTGAAATGGGCTCTGATTGGTGGCTGAGCTTGCGTGCTTTTTTGTCCCTGCCTTGAGATACACGACACCAATAGCAGCGCAATGAAAATAACAGCGATTTTTCTCATACTGATACAAAAAGGGTGACTCCCAAAAGTTGTCACCCAATATTATTAACTGTTCACAGATTTGTATAACGAAGCTGTTACTTCGTTAGTTAAGCCTGATTACTTAAGGTTCTCAAGTGCGCTCTTAGCAGCCTCAACACTATTACCGGCAACAACCTTCTGAAGGTAAGCAACAGCCTTGTCCTTCATAGCCATATCCTTGTTACCACCAGCGTTGTACTTAGCGTTGAAAGCAGCACCGATGATGAAGAAGATATCGCTCTTCTCCTCCTCGGTAGTCTGAACAGCAGCAGCGTTCTCGCCAAGCTCGATAACCTTGTCATACTCCTTCTTGTTGTTGTAAGCCTGGAGACGGATCTTCTCAGCCAAAGCAGAGGTTGGATCGGTTGCAAGCATAGCGTCAGCCATAGCGATGATACCATCCTGGTCGCCATTCTGCTGAAGACGAGCAACCTCGTTGTTGGTGTACATAGCCATCTTTGACTTAGCCTCAGCGATAGCGTCAGCATACTTAGTTGCGTTCATACCGCAGATGTTGTTACAAACATCCATACCCTTCTGGTACTCGCCGAGCTTGAAGTAGCTCTCAGCAAGGAAGAGAGCCATCTCGGTGTTACGCTTGTTAGCAGCATAACCCTTCTCGAAAACAGCTACAGCCTCAGCGTAATTGCCGGCATTGAAAGCCTCACCACCCTGTGCCTGATAAACCTTAGCAAGAATCTGGTTAGACTTAATCTTAGCGGTGCTGTCACCCCAAAGTTCAGCCTTCTCGGCAGCAGTTGAGAGGTGCTTAATAGCCTCATCGTACTTCTTTGCACCAGCAGCACGAAGACCAAGACGCTGGTAGCAAGTAGGGATGTACTTCTTAGAAGTGGCAACGAGGTTGAGAACATTGCTATCCTCAGAGTCCATACCACCCTTAACTACAGCCTCGAAGTTCTCAAGAGCCTTTGACCAATCCTTTGCCTGAAGAGCAGCAGCAGCCTCATTGTACTTAGCAGTAATCTCGCTTGTGCTCTGTGCAGATACCATTGCAAAAGAGAAGAATGCAACAGCCATCAATACAAGTTTTTTCATAATAAATCAGGTATTTTTATAGTTATTTTGTTAAAATTCCATCCTCTTAACTTAACAAACCGCAAAGGTAAGGCATTTAGCGCAACTTTGCAAAAAAATCTATCATAAGTTTCTCACATTCATCTGCAAGCACGCCTGAGGTCACCTCAGTACGAGGGTGCAAAAGAGCCTTACCAAAACGCGCGTAACCCCTCTTTGGGTCGGCAGCGCCATAGACTATTCTGCCAATCTGACTCCACGCCAACGCTCCGGCACACATAACACACGGCTCGACAGTGACATAGAGCGTACAATCCTGCAAGTACTTACCACCAAACGATGATGCTGCCGCAGTGATTGCCTGCATCTCGGCGTGGGCGGTAACATCGGTCAGGGTCTCGACCAAATTGTGGGCCCTGGCAACCACCCTACCGCCTGCAACAATGACAGCCCCGACAGGCACCTCGTCACTATCGAACGCCTTCTGCGCCTCAATTATTGCCATACGCATATATTTTTCATCTGATTGGAGCGTATTTTCCATATTTTTTGTATCTTTGTGGGTTAAAACTCTGCAAAGATATATAAAAATAAATAAAAGTATGTACAGAAGTCACACTTGCGGTGAACTTAGAGCCGCAAATATCAATCAGACCGTAACCCTTGCAGGTTGGGTGCAGAAGGTTCGCAACCTCGGTGCTATGGCATTTATCGACCTTCGTGACCGCTACGGCATCACCCAGATTGTCGTAGAGGAGGGCTC
This sequence comes from Alistipes sp., assembly GCA_017383345.1. Taxonomy (GTDB): domain Bacteria; phylum Bacteroidota; class Bacteroidia; order Bacteroidales; family Rikenellaceae; genus Alistipes. The sequence continues at coordinate 2,030 of JAFNYE010000187.1, forward strand.
TAACGAGTTTACCAAAGAGGCAGCTTCACGCCTCGGTCGCGAGTGGGTTATTCAGGTTACCGGCCGCGTTATCGAGCGCAGCAGCAAGAACCCTAAGATGGCAACAGGCGACATTGAGGTGGTAGCTGAGAATATCACTATCCTTACCGAGTCTGTAACTCCTCCATTCACCATTGAGGAAAACTCTGACGGTGGCGATGACCTTCGTATGAAGTACCGTTACCTCGACCTTCGCCGTCCACCACTTCAGCGCAATATGATTTTGCGCCACAAGATGGCACAGGAGATCCGTCGCTTCCTTGACAGCGAGGGCTTCCTTGAGATTGAGACCCCATATCTTATCAAGTCAACCCCAGAGGGTGCGCGCGACTTTATCGTGCCAAGCCGTATGAACCCTAACGAGTTCTACGCCCTCCCTCAGTCACCACAGACCCTCAAGCAGCTGCTTATGGTAGCAGGCTACGACCGCTACTTCCAGATTGTGCGCTGCTTCCGCGATGAGGATCTGCGCGCTGACCGCCAGCCTGAGTTTACACAGATTGACTGCGAGATGGCTTTCGTTGAGCAGGAGGATGTACTCTCAATCTTCGAGCGCTGGGCAAAGCACATGTTCAAGAGCGTGCTGGGCATAGAGTTTAACGAGCCATTGCGCCGTATGCCGTGGATTGAGGCTATGGAGAAGTATGGTTCAGATAAGCCGGACCTCCGTTTTGGTATGGAGTTCAACGATATTACCGACCTTGCTCACGGCCACAACTTCTCAGTATTTGACGATCAGGAGTATGTTGTAGGTTTTGCAGCAACAGGTTGTGCATCATACACCCGTAAGCAGATTGACGCCCTGACAGAGTTCGTTAAGCGCCCACAGGTTGGTGCTAAGGGTCTTGTTTGGATCCGTCTTGAGCAGGGCGGTGGCATCAAGTCATCGGTTGACAAGTTCTTTGACGCCGACTCACTCCGCGCTATTGCTGAGCGTTTGGGCGCAAAGGAGGGCGACCTCTGCCTTATTATGTGTGGCAAGAAGTTCAAGGTACTCACACAGCTCTGCACTCTGCGCCTTGAGGTTGCCGAGCAGCTTGGTTTGCGCGACCCTAAGAAGTTCGCTCCACTGTGGGTTATCGACTTCCCTATGTTTGAGTGGGACGAGGAGACCGAGCGCTTCTACGCTATGCACCACCCATTTACATCGCCAAAGCCTGAGGATGCACAGTACCTTGAGTCTGATCCTGGTCGCGTAAGAGCTAATGCTTACGACTTTGTATGTAACGGCACCGAGCTTGGTGGTGGTTCTATCCGTATCCACGACGCTCAGTTGCAGGCAACAATATTCAAGTGCTTGGGCTTCACCCCTGAGCAGGCGGAGGCTCAGTTCGGCTTCCTTATCAACGCCTTCAAGTATGGTGCACCACCTCACGGCGGTTTGGCATTCGGTTTTGACCGTCTCTGCTCGCTCTTTGGCGGCTCTGAGTCTATCCGCGACTATATTGCGTTCCCTAAGAACAATGCAGGTCGCGATGTTATGCTCGACGGCCCGTCACCTGTAGCTCCTGAGCAGCTTGAGGAGTTGTACCTCTCGTTGGTAAAGCCAGAGTAGAGTTTATCGGGAGTGAATAAATAGCGAATTTCTTGGTTGCACTCATCCACGAAATCCTCTCATACACCAAGTATGCTGCGGTTTCCGGAATATCATAAACCTTGAATTCTATCTATCTATTCACTCCCTTATTATATCATCTATTCAGGTGCGAGCAAGGCAGTAACTCACCGATATCTCAGCAAGGTATTTGTTGTCAGAGTGGTGTAGTTACAACGCTGTCAAGGCGGGCGAGGCAGGAGCATACTAAGCGTATGTGACTGTCTCGCCAGATGCAGACAAGGCAGTAAATGCGCCACTATCACAACAAATTTAACTATGAAGAATTTTATCTCAATGTCTATCTTTGCAGGTCTGCTTATTGGAGTAGGAGGACTTGTATATCTCAGAGTCGGTGGTGTAGCAGGCGCTGTGTTGTTTGCTTTCGGATTGCTGAGTGTGGTGATGTGCGGAGCGCAACTTTTTACGGGTAAGTCGGGTTTTCTGCCATATAAGGAGCTCACGAAGCTCATTGCAATGATTGCACTCAACGCGGTGGGTTGTGCTATAGCGGCATTTATCGCATCTTACTGCTCGTCAGAGGCTCTTGTAGCCAATCTGAACGCCATTATCGACGCACGCCTTGCAGCGCCGTGGCACAAGGTTTTGGTTACATCGGTAGGCACGGGTATGATTATGACCATAGCCGTTTATGGTGCGCGTCAGAAGCACTATTTGCCCCTACTCTTTGGTGTACCCGTATTTATTCTCTGCGGTCTGCCCCACTGCGTAGCCGACGCATTCTATTATGCAGCAGCGGCATTCTACGGCAACTTTGAGTGGAGTCTGCTCATTGCCTGGCTGTGGGCTATTGCGGGCAACTATATCGGTTGCAATCTGCCACGCTGGTTTATGGACGAGAAATTTGAATAGACCAACACTTCATAAATAACAAAGCAACTCTCACGCGGGGTTGCTTTTGTGTTTTAGCGTGTAAATTTTGCCAGCAGAGATTGGTCTCAATAGACGCCTCCAAAGGAGGTTAAGGCTCGGCGAAATTCCATCTCCACCAATCCCCATTCTCTGCACCAATTTGTTGTCAAAAGTGCGTAGTTACAAGGCTCGGCTATAAAAGCAGCGAAGGGTAGTACTTGGCGTACGACCCTTTGCTGGTTTTAGAGTTAGCCGCAGTAAATGCGTGCTTTTCACGACAAATGCTGCCTTTTCACGGCAAATATTTTGTTGTCAGAACGCGGTAGGTGCAACGCTCGGCAAAAAATCCCGACGATGGATAGTACTAAAAGGTACAGCCATTGTCGGGATATTTTTGTTAGCGGAAGGAGTTGCGCTGCTTCACGGCAAAGACATTTTATTGTCAAAAGGCAGTAGTAGCAACGCTCGGCTCTAAAAACAGCGAAGGGTAGTACTTGGCGTACGACCCTTTGCTGGTTTTAGAGTTAGCGGAAGCTAATGCCGCCTTTTCACAACAAAATCATAAAACCACCGCCCGGCGCCATATCAATAGTTAAAATTTGTGACTCAGGCAATGCGAACTTATTGTGAACATAAGACGAGGCATTGTCGGTGGCGAGTTTACCATCACAGAAGAGTTCTACGGTTGTGCCGGCAGCAATGCCGAGCTTAGACAAATCTACATCGATAGTTCGTGGAGTCCACGAGGTCATACCGCCGATATACCACTTTTCGCCACTACGACGCGCGGTTACTACATACTGGCCAATCTTACCATCAAGCACGACAGTCTCATCCCAAACGGTTGGAACTGAGGCGATAAACTTGGCGCACTCTACATTGTTACGATAGTTGCTCGGAGAGTCGCACAACATAGAGAGTGGCGAGAAGAATACGGCATAAGCGGCAAGTTGGTGGCAACGAGTACCCTGACTCATAGGACGCTTGTTGTTTGGTCTATATTCGCCCTGAATTGTATTGAGCATTGCGCCCTGAGTGTAATCAATAGGGCCAGCGAGCATACGGATAAACGGCATAGTTACATCATACTCCATCATATCGACATCAGGCTTGCTCCACTTCATCTGCTCAAGGCCAAAGACAGCCTCAAAGTTGATAACATTTGGATAGGTTCTATTAAGACCCGCAGGTTTAGCGCATCCGTGGAAGTCAACCATAAGTTTATTTGCCGCACACACCTGTGCTGCGCGATAGTAGAAGTCGGACATCGGCTGGTCATCGCGATCCATAAAGTCGATTTTGAAGCCCTTGACACCCATCTTTGAGTAGTGCTCACATACGCGCTCCATATCGTTATTAAAGGCGTTATAGCCCGCCCAAAGGATAATACCGACACCCTTAGACTGAGCGTGGTCAAGGATAGCCTGCATATCGATAGCAGGAACGATATCCAGCAAGTCGTTGTTATACTTTGTAGCCCAACCCTCATCGAGAATAACATACTCAATGCCATACTCCGACGCAAAGTCGATATATGCCTTATAGGTTGCAGTATTTACACCCGGCTCAAAATCTACATCGGTAAGACCCCAATGGTTCCACCACTCCCAAGCAACCTTGCCCGGAGCAATCCACTGAGTATCCTCAACACGACAAGGCGAAGCGAGGCGGTAAACGATATCTGAAGCCGCAAGGGTGCGCTCATCATCTGCAACAAGCACTATACGCCACGGGAATGTTCGCTCACCCTCGCACTTGGCAATATAGTCGTGGCGGGCATTGACAATGCCCTGCAACTTATTGTGACCGCCAACAACCACCTCCGAAGGAACGGGAGCAAAGGTGCCATCGAGGATGCAGTCGCTATCGGCATTGCCGATAAACATACCCGGATAGCTCTCCACATCGCTCTCGGCAAGGACAACCTTGACACCGTCAACATCGACAACGAGCGGAGTAAAGGCCAAACGAGAGGCATCTACCTCGTTGATAGGCAGACTCTTATAGCGATGCTCAAAAGAGGTGAAATACTTATCTTTCTTTGTACCTGTAAGGTTGTTGTAGGCAATCCAGCAGTTATAAGGTTGACCGAAGTCGAAGGCTGCTACCTCATTTTGCACAACAAACGGTTTGCGACGAGAGGTTTCAAAGCGATAAACCACACCGTCGTTATAGGCGCGGAACACGATAGCCGAGCGGTCATAGAACTCAACCTTCAGGGCGTTGTAGTTATCCTCAATAGCGTTCTTAAAGTAGAACTGTGTTGCGATAGTTTCATTGACACTAAACGGGGTCACTCGCTTAACCTTACCATTACCGAGTACTGTTCCGTCAGCAAGGTGGAGTGCTACAGCAGAGGGTTGAAGTATCTTCTTAGAGTCAAAATCTACCGAGAAGGTTGTGCCATTATCCACAGTAATATGGGCTACAACTTTGCCATCGGGAGAGGAAAGAGTATAGTCCCCTTCGGCCGAACAAGCACAAAAGAGGAGCGAAAGCAGTAGAACAAAAATAGATAATCTTTTCATATAAGTTTAGGTTTTGTATATTATTTACACATTTGCAGACAATCAGTCGTACATATTATATACAACCAACAATCTGTTTCTCCTACGAAGCACTAACGCTTTGGTTGCAGCACGATAAACGGCACAATCATCTCCTCCATCGAGATACC
>JAFNYE010000188.1 GCA_017383345.1 Alistipes sp.
AAAGAGGTCTCGAGGCCCACAATGCCAAATGTTGCCTTCTCAAGCGAACAGTTTTTCTCGCTCTCGGTATGAGGTGCGTGGTCGGTAGCGATAACATCAATAGTGCCATCAACAATGCCCTGCAAAAGCATATTGCGGTCTTCTGATCCACGCAGAGGCGGGTTCATCTTAAAGCGACCGTGATTTTCAGCAATATCCAAGTCTGTAAAGATGAGGTAGTGTGGAGCTGTCTCACCCGTAACCAATAGACCCATCTTCTTTGCTAAGTGTAGATCTCTTACAGCCTGCGCTGTGGACATATGGCACATATGGTAACGGCACGGGTATTTCTGCAAAGAGTCCAAATCGCGCTGGAAAGCCATATACTCCGAGCAGGAAGGGATGCCTCTGAAGTCATTAAGTGCAGCGTAGTCACCGGCGTGAACATAACCTCTATTGGTTAAAGCCTCGTCTTCACAGTGGGAGACAATAATACTGCCCGCTTTGCTTACTTGACGCATAGCCTCCTCCATAATCTCCTGATTTTGGACTCCATTGCCATCGTCCGAGAAACCCGCGCAGTATGGTATCAAACTCTCAACATCTACCACTTCGTTGCCACGACGCCCCTTTGTAATAGTGGCGAATGGTCGCACCTCGATAACGGCCTGGGCATCGATTAGAGATTGCTCTATGGAGATTGTCTCAACGCTATCAGGGCAAGGGAAGAGATTTGGCATAGCGAATATTGTGGTAAAACCACCGTGTGCAGCTGCAGCTGTAGCTGTGGCTATAGTCTCCTTCTCCGAAAAACCCGGCTCGCGCAAATGGGTGTGAACATCGACAAGTCCGTATGTGACAAGACACCCGGAAGCATCGTAAATTTCGGTGTCATCTTGTGGCTCAATTGATGGCGCGATAGCCTCAATTTTGTTATCAACTATCAGAATATCAGCCTGATAGCTATTGCCGTTAGTTACAACGGTGCCTGATTTGATGAGAATTTTCTTCATATTACAAAAAACAGGCGACCCGTAGGCCGCCTGATAATTAAACAATTAATCTGAAAATAGTAGTTCCACAACCCCAAACCTGAGGCTTTTCACCAGTTGATATGTTGTGCGGATGAGCCACTTTTTTCCTCTATTTATTGTGTGCAAAGGTAGATATTTTTTCTTAAATATCCAAACTTTATCGCGGCAAAACAGTATATTTTAATTTCGCGTATGCACGCTCTGCCTTAGCTAACGCCTTGTCAATATCCTCATCGATAGCCAAGATTACACCAAAGCGGCGGTGACCTACAACCTCAGGCTTTCCAAAGAGACGGATTTGAACCCCCTCCTCGGCAACAACCTCGTCCAAGTTCTCAAAAACAACCTTGTCGCTGTCGCCCTCGACTACAATAGCTTTTGAAGCACTTGCACCGTAGAAACGAACCGATGGAATAGGCAGACCGAGTACAGCGCGAGCATGAAGCGCAAACTCCGAGAGATCCTGAGAAATCATTGTCACCATACCTGTGTCGTGCGGACGAGGGGATACCTCGCTGAAGATAACCTCGTCACCCTTGATGAACATCTCAACACCGAATATGCCATATCCACCCAAAGCGCCTGTAATCTTGTGAGCAATATCTTTAGCCTTAGCTTTTGCAACCTCGCTCATAGGCTGAGGCTGCCACGACTCACGATAGTCGCCGTCAACCTGATGGTGTCCGATAGGCTCAAGGATGGTTGTTCCTGCACTATGGCGTACGGTGAGCATAGTAATCTCGTAGTCAAAATCCACAAATCGCTCTACAATTACTCTGCCTGCACCGGCACGGCCACCTTCCTGAGCAATAGTCCACGAGCGCTCAATGTCGGCCTCACATTTCACGGTGCTCTGTCCGTGGCCTGATGATGACATAATAGGCTTAACTACACACGGAATGCCTACCTCTTCAATAGCGGCCAAATACTCCTCCTTAGTCTCGGCGAAGCGGTAGAAAGATGTTGGTAAACCGAGTTGCTCAGCAGCCAGACGGCGAATACCCTCGCGGTTCATAGTAAGCAATGCGGCCTTAGCAGTAGGTGTTACACTATAACCCTCCTCCTCCAACTTTACAAGAGTTGGAGTAGCAATAGCCTCAACCTCAGGGATGATGTAGTCAGGTTTCTCGGTCTCAATAACTTCGCGCAGGCGCTCGCCATCTAACATTGAGAAAACATAACACTTGTTTGCTACCTGCATAGCGGGCGCGTTAGGGTAGCGGTCGCACGCAACAACCTCAATACCATAGCGCTGCAGCTCAATAGCAACCTCTTTTCCAAGCTCACCTGAGCCACAAAGCAATGCTTTTTTACCGACTTTAGTCATCGGTGTACCAATCTTTACCATATTTATTTTTATATATTATTAGTTCTATAGCCCAAAAATACAATATTTGCCTAAAACTGCCAAATAAATAATCTAAAAATGTTAACAATCTTTTGACATCAATATGCACTTTGAAAACTCATAAAAGTTTGACTTTGTCGGGCTGTCAACAAAATGTTAACTTTTTTTAGGTATATTTTTGGATGATAGCAAAAAGTGATGTAACTTTACGCTTTGGAAAACTATACAAACTCAAAATATGAAAAAAGTCGATGTTGTACTCGGTCTTCAGTGGGGAGACGAGGGTAAAGGTAAGGTGGTCGATGTATTGACCCCTAATTATGAGGTTATCGCTCGTTTTCAGGGCGGTCCTAATGCTGGTCACTCGCTCCATTTCGAGGGCGATAAGTTCGTGTTGCACACTGTGCCATCAGGTATTTTCCGCGATGGTTCAATGAACATTATTGGTAACGGTGTGGTTATCGACCCTGTAATTCTTGCTGAGGAGATTGCTCAAATTGAGACTAAGGGTATTGATGTTGTGTCGCGTATGAAGATATCTAAGCGCGCACACCTTATCCTTCCTACTCACCGCGTGCTTGATGCTGCTTCTGAGGCTGCAAAGGGTAAGACCAAGATTGGTTCAACTCTTAAGGGTATCGGTCCTGCTTATATGGATAAGACCGGTCGTAACGGCTTGCGTGTAGGCGATATTCTGCTTCCGGACTTTATGGAGCGTTATGAGGCTCTTAAGGCTAAGCACCTCTTCCAACTCCGTCAGTACGACTATCAGTTTGATATTACAGCTTATGAGGCTGAATGGTTTAAGGGTATTGAGTCTCTTAAGCGTTTTGAGATTGTTGATAGCGAGATTTTGGTTAACGACTATATCAAGAACGATACCACCATCCTTGCAGAGGGCGCTCAGGGCTCATTGCTTGATGTTGAGTTTGGTACATACCCATTCGTAACCTCTTCTAACACCCTTTGTGCTGGCGTTTGTTCAGGTCTTGGTGTTGCTCCAACTCGTATTGGTGAGGTTTATGGTATCTTTAAGGCTTATTGCACCCGCGTTGGTAGCGGTCCATTCCCAACTGAGCTCTTCGATGCTACAGGAGAGACCCTTCGTCAGGTAGGTAATGAGTTTGGTGCTACAACAGGTCGTCCTCGTCGTTGCGGTTGGCTTGACTTGGTGGCGCTCAAGTATGCAGTTATGATGAATGGCGTTACAGGCCTTATTATGATGAAGTCAGATATCCTCAATGACTTTGATACTATCAAAGTTGCTGTAGGTTACGAGGTAAATGGTAAGCAGGTTGACTACTTCCCATACGAGGCTGACGAAAACATCACTCCAATCTACCGCGAGTTCCCTGGTTGGAATTGCGATATCTGCAATGTTCGTGACTACAATGAGTTCCCAGAGCAGTTCAAGCAGTATGTTGCATTTATCGAGGCTGAGTGTGGTGTTCCTGTGAAGATTATCTCAGTAGGTCCGGATCGCGAGGAGACAATTATCCGATAATTGGTAGCGTTACTATAATAAATCAGGCGTATGAAACATACGCCTGATTTTTATTGTATTGATACTTGTGTCTATTACCTTTTTACGCCACAGTACTCCTCCAATTCGCTGTTGGTTAGAGTGTTGGAATTGTGTCGGTGAAGTGTGCGATTGATACAAACAATGCTCTTGACGGCGTTTGATACACGCTTAACATCGTGAGAAACCATAACTATAGCCATACGATGATTGAGATCTGAAAGAATGTCGTAAAGCCTGCTTTCAAACTGCTTGTCAACAAAGTTGGTTGGCTCATCAAGTATTAGTAGTTTCGGCTCTGATATTATCGCTCTACATAGTAACGCGCGCTGCATCTGTCCGCCTGAAATCTCGCCAATCTGCTTATTTGCTATATTGCTAATGCCCATATAATCAAGTAGTTGTAGCGCCTTTTCGCGATCGGATTGCTTGTATCTTCCCCAAAGTCCTTTCTTACATTGCAATCCAGACAGGACAACTTCGATAACTGATATTGGAAATTGTTTGTCAAAAGTAGCTTGCTGAGGTAAATATCCAATAAGTCGTTTTTTATCTGAAATCAGAGTAGGGGAGAGCTCTATCTCTCCGCTATAGTCAACTTGACCGAGTATAGCCTTTACGAGCGATGTTTTTCCGCCTCCATTCGGACCGATAATAGCTATAAAGTCGTTGTCGAAAATCTCCAAATTGGCGTTTTCAACAGCTGTATAGGAGCCATATTTTACAGTTACAGCTTTTAGAGAAACGATACTCTGCATAACTTTTATTCGGTAATTTTAAGGACGATATCCTCAAGATTTTCTATTACATTTTCGGCCAAAGGGTTTATCTCAACTGCCTCAGCGCCAATATCTTGAGCAACCACTTCTATACTTGAAGCAGGAAATTCGCTCTGGTAGAACACTCTCTTAACGCCATCTTTTCGCGCTCGGTCTATAATTTGACTAAGGCGTTTAGCGCTTGTCTCCTTGCCCTCATTCTCAACCGCTACCTGTTCCATACCATAGTCACGAGCAAGATATGTCAATGCAGGATGGTAGATTATAAAGTAGGGGAGCGACGCGTTCTGACACATCTCGTTAACGCGTTGGTCTAAATCGGTAATGCGTTGATTTAGAACTGAATATCTCTCTTTATATACGACCGAGTCGGGCATTGATGCTATAAGAGCGTTGCTGACATTCTGCGCCATTGTATGTAGCGATTTGGGTGAGCACCATATATGGGGATCAATGCCGTGATGGCAATGTTTACCGTGGTGCGTATGTGAACAGCTGCCGGCTATTGTAGTGATGCCGTGACTGAGGTTTACAACACGACTCTGGTCATAAACCTTGTCGAGGAGCGCTTTTTCAAAGTCCAGCAGATCAGTACTAAAGACCATTCGGGCACTATTGAGTTCGATGAACTGCTTAGGTGTTGGCTCATAGGTCTCAGGCGATGCTCCCGCGGGAACTAAAACCTTAACATCAAAACCATCTGCCACGATTGCTTCGACCAGAGGTTTTATGGGAGCAATTGATACATAAATTGTATTGTCCGTTTGTTGCTTAGCCGTATCTTTGCATCCTAACATCATTAATGCAACGGCTATATATATAAATAGGTATAAACTCTTTTTCATCTCCGTAAATTTATATCTACAAAGTTAGTGCTAATTTGGCAATATTTGAAGCTTATACAATCAAAATTTACGACCAAGAACCCGCAAAAGATTGTTTATTGAAATCTCAGAGGGTTATTTTACCAATTATACAATTTGTAACACATTGATATTCAGTAATATATCTTGAATTTTTAAGTGTTAATGGACTGTGGTAATCAGGTTGCAAATAGCCATAGCACCCCTATCAAATATTATTCCGCTGATTATTTTTAACATAATATACATATTACATCAAAATGGGTCAATTAGATAGGGCACCCCTATCGGATGCCCTTAGTTGCGCGGAGTAAGAATTTCACAACTTTTGTCGTTGTAGATAATGATGACTTTCTCAATCTCACCGTGAGTCTGGGATGAGCTTGTTGTTGAGGTGTTGACTAACGTATCGAGTAAGCTCGGTTGTCCGAACTCTTTGTTTGGATCTTTGCTATTTGTCGGAATGGTAGCTGATGGTGGTGGTGTTGAATGAGTAGTTTCACTTTGTGGATCATTCGACAGCCCAAGCCACCATAGGGGAGAGTAGTTCGGAAAAGCTGCGATGATCTTGCCCGTTAGGACAAAGTTTGGTTTGTTTCGCCCTTTTAGTAGATGCGAAATTACCGGAGTCTTAACTCCTATCTTGTCAGCTATCTCTCCAACTCGAAGACCTGTGTCGGCCATCAAATACTCCAATTTCTCCTTCATTTTTGCAATTTTTACAAAGGTAAACAAAAATTACAAAATGTACAATACTTTTCACAAAAATTATAGGTATAAATAGTTGTTAACATTGTTTACAACTTTGCAGTATTTGTAAATTGTTAAATACTTTCAAGTAAATTAATTGAAGCGATGTGTATGGTAAATATCGTAATTGATTGATAATTAGGCATTGATGTGCCTATTGGCGAATGAATAAGACCTACACCGCGATATACTCATATTTTACACCTATTTAGCGATGAGTAACTTTATTATATAGTCGTAAATGACTGAATAATAGAGCATTATAGATAAAAATACAACATTTGAACTTAGTTTATTGAATGGAAATAATGATAATGTTATACATGTAATTTTGTAATCTTATTTTGTAATCAATATTATTTATAAACAGTTGTTAACTATTTGTAAATTACAAATGTAAACATATTTTACTATTTATACTGTTTACAAATGTAATCATTAGTGTTGAATATCCTATATTTTGAATGATTTTTAGCTATTTTGAACAATAAGTCGCATTATGGGTTAATGTTTGTTGCTACCCTATTATATTATGTTAAGTTTGTATGTTTATAACTAAAAAAATAGCCCCTATATTATTGAATATAAGGACTATACAATTGTTAATAACTTATCTACTTGTTTAGTTCTAAAGCAATATTTGCAAACTCTTCTGGAGTAAGTTTGAGCTTCTCTTTGCGGAAATCGACATCATTTTCGCTATTCATTGGTATTAGGTGTATGTGTGCGTGTGGTACTTCAAGGCCTAATACAACCACCGCTACCCTATTACATTGGCTGAATTCTTTAATTTTTGCAGCGATTTGCTTTGCGAATACCATCATATCGGCCAATGTCTGATCGTCGAGGTCGAAGATGTAGTCAGTTTCGCATTTTGGAACTACCAATGTATGCCCCTTTGCAAGTGGATTAATGTCTAAAAAGGCGAAAAAACGGTCGTTTTCTGCCACTTTGTAGCAAGGTATCTCCCCTGCTATGATGCGCGAGAATATTGTTGCCATATATTTATCTATTTATAAGGTTAATTTTCGTAATCTTTATATTTAGGGTGTAAAATCTCAGAATATACGACTGCTTTTTTTAGATCGAAGTCGATGTCGTTTCCCTCTTTTGGCGCGGTATTTGGTTCGTTTGCGCTCGTTTGAGGGGTGATTGCAGCCTGAGTTTTAGCTTTTTTCTGCTTTGGTTGCTTCTTGATTATGGTTGGTTGCAGATCAATCGTGCTGTTTGCGACAAAATCTCCGGGCATTTCTCTATGTAAACTATCACTTGAGGTAATATTGGTATCGAACTCTTTATCAGTGTTGAGTTTCTT
>JAFNYE010000014.1 GCA_017383345.1 Alistipes sp.
CTACGAGGCTCACAGCGTCTTCAGCCCTGCAATGATTAATGGAATTATCAAGAAGTTGCAGAGCTATAACGACCGTACCCTTCGCCAAGATATGGATGGAGATACTGAGAAGATGTTGAGTCTTGTACATCAGTACTTCCACTGCGGATAGTCTCTGTCGGCTCTCAAAGAAAAAGAGAGTGTTCACTGCGAACACTCTCTTTTTTCGGTTTAGAAAGTAATCTTTGCACCGAGCCACCACCGCGCCAACCTTTTTATGCACTCGTTGCATACTGACATAAAAAACTTGCGAACTTGGCAAGTTTTCTGTCAGTGCTGTTCAAAAAGTATATCTTTGATGTGTTTGAGTTCTTAGCCTACCTTAAATTGATTTTTGGTGGGTTGAGTAGAGCACGTCATTCTCAATTGTTACTCATCTGTTGTTTTATAATTCTACATATTATTTGTAGTTTTGTAAAAAAAACACTACTTTTGCATTGATGTCAAAGTGTACAAAAAGTGCGGAATCTTGAAAGCCTCAATTAAAAGACCTAGACACGGCACGTTTTTATTTTTAATCTAGTTACATCGGAATAGTGTGACATATTACATTACAATGAAAAAATATGAATAAGCGAATTGTTTGGTTAGATTACGGGAAAGGGTTATGTATGCTACTAGTCATACTCTTTCACACGTGGGCATATTATGCTTCAAATGGAATAGCGATATTACGTTGGATAGAACCTTTTTTCCTTACCTTATTTTTCTTTATTACGGGATATCTAACAAATATCAAGACGTTTGATTTGAAAAAACAGTTAGTTTCTATAATCCAAAAGTTGCTATTGCCGTACATTATATTTGAGACCATAACTTGGTTTCCGAAAGCGTTATCTCATGGGTACGATTTAAATTTAATATCGGCAGTAAAAGATATCTTAGGTGGGTATGCAGGTTGGTATGTTGCGGCATTGGTTTGCACTAAATTAACCCTGTCTTTTATACTACAAATAACAAAACAGTTAAAAAGTATTTGGGTTTTTACTGCGATTGTTTTTGTAATAGGTCTTTGTTTATCCGAGTTTGTTCTAATAAATTTACCATGGTATTTGGACAAAGGACTTATTGCATTGTTTTATGTTGTTCTAGGAATGACTTATCGAGAATACGAAGATAAAGAGAAACAAATTTCCACAACATTTTCAATCATTTCACTCTTAGTGTATGTAGTAGCAATATATATTAATTCATATGTGTTTGAATATATGCATTGTGTATATCAAATGTCTAGAGGCAATGTTGATATAATAAAGGCAATTCCTTATATGATAGTTTCAGTATTTGCGATATGGATTGTTGTTAACTTCCTAAAACGTATTCCATCCAATTTTAAGTGGTTATCATACATTGGCGAAAATAGTCTTATTTTTTATTTTTTAAACGGAGGAGTCCTTACCGTAATGATTTTGATATTTAATAAAATTGGACTATCTTATCAGGGAAATAACTGGAATTGTATAATCTTGTTTGGTATAACCATAGGTGTCTTATATGTTGTATCATATCTCATTATGCGCTTTGCCCCATGGATGGTTGGCAACTTTAAAACAACAAAAATGTCTAAGGACAAGTTGTAATAAAGCTGGTAATGATGCAAAAGTGATAATGGTGCAAAAAATGGCGCTTTTTTATTCACCCCCCCCCACGAAAATGGGATGACTGCAAAGGTCATCCCATTTTTATTACTTAGAAGGTAATCTTTGCACCGAGGAACCATGTACGAGGCAGGGATGGTCCGTAGATGTATCCCGCATCGCGGTCAGCACCCTTGTCAAAGTCGCTCTGGAACGAGTTGAAGATATTCTTCATTCCGCCGTTAATCTGAAGCCCGATTGTGCGGTAAATCTTAAAGTCGTAGCTCAGCTTAATGCCCATATCAAAGAATGGGTCGGTAAGTTTTGCGATATCCTTCTTTACATATCCTGCGAAGTGTTGAACGAGCATTCGGCCTGTGTATGTACCAGTGAGTGATATGTCAAAACGGCGCACTGGTGTGACAGTGGCTGTCAAAAAGGCATAGCTGTCTGGCGTGCGGAACATACGGGTCTCGGCAGGCACGCTCTCATCCTCGCTCCACTTCTCTGGCTCCTTGTAGCGGCTCTTCTGTAGTGTACCACCTACCTGCATCTGTAGCCAAGGGTTGAATGCAAGGCGAGCCTCAAGGTTTATGCCCATAACCGTTGCACCAGAGCCATTGCGACGCTCAAGGACAGTTGCAGTACCGCCATCGGCAGTCTCGCCAGTCTCCTCAAGGGTAAATACATCTTTTAGGATAGTGTAGAAGCCCTCAACGAGCAAATTACCCTGAACACCATTTTTGAAGGTGTGGTACATATCTGCCGAGAGGCTGAATGAGTGGCTGCGCTCCTCCTTAAGGTCATCAGCAAGGCGGATGCGGGTACGCTCGCCACCGACAATAGTGATGTGCAAATCCTCGTCAAATGCCTGTGGCGCGCGGAAGCCTGATGAGTATACAGCGCGCAGGTTGATGTTGTGGGTAGGGTTGTAGCGGAAGTTCACGCGTGGCGAGAAGATAAGGTGGTCAATAAGGTTGTGCTTATCTGCGCGACCACCAATCAAAAAGCCCCAAGTCTCGTTTTTCCACTCGTTCTGTATATACGCGCTATAGATATGAATTGTCTGATTTGTAGGTGTATAGCCCTCTGTGAGTGGCGTATCCTTCATATAGTCAAGGTTGTACTCCGCACCCACAGTAAGCTCGGCAGGTAGGAAGAGCATCTTTGGACAGCGGTACATATACTGCACACCGCCCACTGCCGTAAGTCCGTGAGTCGTTCCATAGGCGTTAGGGTCCATATAGCTGCCGTAGTAGCTGTCGCGGCGAATATCCTGCGCAGAGGCATAGACGCTATAGCGGTGGCGGGTGTTGGCTGTAGTGCCCTCAAAGGTAATTCCTCCGCTGTTGATAATGTGGTCTGTGGTCTCGGCAACATAGGCCTGATGTGGCGGAACATCAAGCTGGTCGCCACCACGACGATACTCCTTTGTTCCGTGATACTCAAGCGAGAGCTTGCTGTATGCGCTGGTCTTGATATAGCTTCTCAGACCTACTGTCTGGCCGTTAATCTCGCCAATCTCCACAAAGCCGTCGCCGTTGTGGTCATATCCTGAGCGGTGGCGGTTCTGTCCGTAGACCATAAGTCCCGCCTTGCGGTTGTCAGTGACGAGCGATGCGTTGAGAGTGGTATTGTTGTCAAACGAGCCAGTGCAACCTATAGAGCTGATTGTGTGTGCAATCTGTCCAGAGTTGTAGAGTGGCTCCTTTGTGATAATATTTACTGTTCCACCGATAGCCGACGCACCATAGAGCGCCGAGCCACCACCGCGCACAACCTCAATGCGCTCAATCATATTTGACGGCAGATGCTCTAATCCGTATACACCTGCAAGGGCAGAGAATACAGGTCGCGAGTCAATCAAAATCTGCGAGTAGTGACCATCAAGGCCATTGATTCTCACCTGGTTAAAGCCGCAGTTCTGGCAGTTGTTCTCTACGCGCACACCCGACTGAAAGTTAAGTCCCTCGGCTACGGTTGGTGATGTGGTAACATCAAAAAGGCGAGTGTCAAGTACGCTTACAAGCGTTGGAGCCTCGCGGCGGGTTGTAACGTTTCGGTTTGCAGAGACCACGACAGCATCAAGCGACACCTGCTCCTCGTTAATCTCAAAGTCAAGCTCCAGAGGCTCTCCATTTACAACCTTTACGGTCTTTGTAACAGTCTGATATCCAAGCGCAGAGACCTCAATAGTAATCTCTGTC
>JAFNYE010000189.1 GCA_017383345.1 Alistipes sp.
GCCTTCTCAGCCGCTGCCTTCTCAGCTGCTGCCTTCTCAGCCGCTGCCTTCTCAGCTGCTGCCTTCTCAGCTGCCGCCTTCTCAGCCGCTGCCTTCTCCATTGCTACGCGAGCTGCCTCCTCCTGAGCCTTTGCCTCTGCATAAGCCTTTGAAGGACGATAGTTCTTACCGAAGCGATAAGTAATGCCAGCGAGGAGATTCATCTGCCAATCAGCATTGCCAGCCTGCTTAGAGTTGAACTTGTCAGACATTACATTTGCATTTGCCTCGATACCCAAAGAAACGCGATCGCTGCAACGGAAGTCAATACCAGCACCGAAGCGACCTGCTGCAAAGAACTTAGAACCAGTCCAGAGGTAATCGAAGGTATAAGTCTCAGCAAGTGCAATTGCCTGGTCGTTTTTAAATGCGCCAATAGCACCAAAACCAGCAAATACATAAACATTTGCTACACGGCGATGGTTGAAACCGCCAAACATTGAGCTGAGGTCGAGCATCAAATCTGCATTACCCTGAACAAAGTTGAAGTTGTACAACTCGCCAACCTGTGCAGCAGCACCCTTAGCCTGCCAACCACCTACGCCTACGCGCATTCCAACCATAGGGTGGAACTTGTAGCCTACAGAAAGATTTGCAGCTGGAGAGATCAACTTACCAAATGAAGCCTCGCCTCGTGTGTAAGCTGCGCCACCCTGCAACTGAATAATCCAATTAGGACGGAACTCAACTGAGAGATCACTCTTGCTCTGCTGAGCCTCAGCAATACTAACTGATGCCAATACTGCCGAAACAACCAATAACAATTTTTTGAAATTCATAATAACTGCAATAAAATTTTTCATTTATATTTTTTATTCAAAATCCTACTCTTTGGGTCTGTGGTCAAAGCTCTTTTTTCTGTTGCTTATAATAGCAAATCGAAACATATCTGTTTAGGTACTATATATTCGGTACAAATATACGCTTTCCCGACTAAACAAACAAATGTTTTTGCCTTTTTTTTGCATTATAAACTAAAATGACCCATTTTTTTGACAGAAAGTGACATGTATAAACGCCATTTTTGTCAAAAAAACGCTGCATTGTATTAGTGCAGCGATAATTTAATATCTAATTTGGTCAAGAGTCAACGGCTGGTGTTTTGTTCTATTAATGCTTGTTTCAATACAAGCCATATAACAAAAAACTGCTGGCTACGATATCGAATTAAATCGAATGGTTCGAGGTGTGTTCGACCCTTTGTATGTAGTTCTCCAAACCGGAAGCTATGCCAACTTATTTATTGGGTTATTGCCTAATTTTATACTCACTTGTTCCCATAAAAAATGGGTACTCATTTAAAATCGCAAAAATACGAAGAATTATTGAATTTGCAAACTTCAAGCTTTTTTTCTTGCAAATTTGTCATATGTTTTAGCGATTACGGCCTTTTTAATAATCGAATCTGAAAATTTTAAGCATAAAAGTATGTTGCTTACTCATATCCGGTTAACTGGAAAATGTATAATTGGGAGCTTCTGGTGCAATACCTAGTTTGAGGTCTTGAATTAGGTTTAATTTTAGGATTTAGTCCGATTCGTGGGAGGAAATCGGGCGTTCGTTGAAGGGAAAGTGGATTTTTGATTCTTGTAGAGCTTGTGAAAATCAACTTTTTAGAATCATTTCTTTTTGTGAAAATCAGCGACTTAATGTATGGAAAACCTTAATGAAAAAGTGAATTTGGAGATAGATTTTCTCGGGATAATTAGTACTTAAAAATTGTAACTTGATATGTGAATTTTAATGGTATAACATCAGTTGTTGTATTGTTTGATATCAGGAAAAATTATTTAAAAAACCTAATAATTATGCGTTCGGTAAAATTGTTTTTTGCAGTTATTGCAGCACTTGCCGTTTCATATTCGGCATCAGCTCAGCTTCCATCAGTAAAGCTTGAGAATCGTAAGGGTGAGGTTGTAAATACCTCTTCGCTCGTAGATGGTAAGACTCCTATGATTATCTCATTCTGGGCAGTTACTTGCAAGCCTTGTATTCAGGAACTTGACGCTATTAATGATGCAATGCCTGATTGGTTAGAGGAGGCTGACTTCCGCGTTGTAGCTATCTCTACCGATGATAGCCGCTTTGCAGCTCAGGCTCGTGCGTGGGTTGAGGGTCACGGTTGGAGTGACTTCGATGTACTCTTTGACAAGAACAAGGAGTTTATGCGTGCAATGAATGTATCCTACACTCCGCAGGTGTTTGTTGTTGATAAGAAGGGTAAGGTTGTTTACTCTCACACAGGCTACACTGCAGGTTGCGAGCAGGAGTTGATTGATGTAATCAAATCTCTTAAATAGGGGAGTGCTCGGACTCAAATTTTCCCAAAATTAAGATGAAGAAAAGTATATTTTTATTCGGTTTTGTGTTGGTGGCACTCGCTGCTACTGCTGCGGGTCGCGAGGGACGAGAGGATAGACCGAAGGGACAACTTACAGGTAGTTTTGAGAGTTCCTCAATATTTTATGTTGAGGATTTGAAGAGTGGAGCTATAGCTCCAGAGGATAACTTTAGCTCGAATAACTATCTGAAGGCGGACTACTATCAGGGTCGCTTCTCGGCTGGTATCCAGGCAGAGGGATATATGCCTGTGCTTCAGGGTTACCCTACAGAGCTTAAGGGCGTTGCATTGACAAACTACTATATGCAGTGGACTGATGATAGCTTCTCAATCACTGCAGGTACTTACTATGAGCAGTTCGGTAGCGGATTGCTCTTTCGTAGTTATGAGGACCGTACGCTGGGTATGAACAATGCCCTGACAGGTGCTCGCTTTACATACAACTACAAGGATATTGTTGCTGTGAAGGCTATCTGGGGTCTGCCACGAATGGGTATGAAGTTTACTGATACTCAGGTGCGTGGAGGTGATATCTCATTCTCAATCTCTAATCTGGCAGGCTGGAAAGCTACATCACTCGCTATCGAGGGCTCTGTAATAAATCGCTTTGAGGCTATTAGTGCCGACCTTAGAGAGGAGGGTGGTAAACCTGCATCTACGGGCTTTTCTGGTCGCTTAAACTTTGAGCATAAGGGCTTTATCTTCCGCGGTGAGTATATTGACGCTGGTGAGCGCCACTATCCAAATGGCGCGTATGATGGTGTTAATGATCCGCGCATCGACCTTATCAAGAATGGTAACGCACAGCTGGTTGAGTTGGGCTATAGCGGTCACGGCTTGGGTGTTAATGTCACTGCTCGCCGCCTTGAGTATATGGATATGCCGATTATCTATCGCAATATCTCTACCGCAAATGCACTCAACTATATCCCTGCACTTACAGCGCAGTACTCATATCTGCTGATGAACCTCAATCCGTATATCGTGCAGCCAAGCACTATGCTCGGCTCATATAGCGCACCGGGTGAGTTAGGTGGTCAGGTAGATATCTACTATAATGTAGCCCGTCGCACAGCTTTGGGTGGTAAGCGCGGTATGAAGTTAGGTTTGAACTACTCGACCTATTGGTCACTTGCTGAGGATCGCTCGGCAAAGGTTGATAACCTACTGTGGCAGAGCATCAACTTTACACTCGAGAAGCAGATTACTCGTAAGTTTAAGCTCAACTTCCTCTACTCGTTCCAGGAGTATAACGACTCGCACGGCGTGAATAACATCACTTGGAAGACCAATGTCTTTGTTGCCGATATGCTCTATAAGTGGACTCCTACACTCTCTACGCGCCTTGAGTTGCAGTATCTGCTTTCGAAGGATGATGACAAGGATTGGATGGCGGCACTCGCAGAGGTCAACTTTGCACCAAAGTGGAGTATCTTTGTTAGCGATATGTACAACCACGGTAAGACTAATACCCACTATTACAATGCAGGCGTGAGCTACACCAAGTCGCGCACCCGCATTCAGCTTGGCTATGGTCGTAACCGCGCTGGTGTTGTCTGCTCGGGTGGTGTTTGCCGCAATATTCCGGCATATACAGGTGCTAACCTTATGATTACAACCTCATTCTAACTATGAAAAGTTTTGTACGATATATAGCCATTGCTTTGGCCTTTATGGCTGTCGGCTGTCACGGCGATGTAAACGACCTTGTGGTTGAGAATACAAAGCCATCACCCGATGAGGAGACTACAGAGAATAATGGTCTTGTGCTGAGCGTTGATAAGAATACTGTTGAGGCTGATGGCGTTGATTGCGTGACATTCTCGCTTACGCTTGATGGTCAGGAACTTACAACAAACGATACAACGCTTGCCAATGTATACTTCAAGCACGAGAAGAGCGGTGTTCGCCTTGAGCGTTATGCCACTACATTCTCGGCAGTTAAGAATGGCGACTACTCGTTTGTAGCAACATATAAGGGTCAGCAGTCTGCAAACTCTGTACAGGTTAAGGCTGTCAATAGAGAAAAGTATGAGCCTTATGGTCAGAAGGTTATGGTCTACGACCTTACAGGTGCGTGGTGTCCAAACTGTCCATCAATGACCGCTGGTCTTGCCAATGTAGACCAGATGTGGAAGGATAATATGATTGTGCTTGCTGTTCACAATGGCGACCAATGGGCTATCCCTACCAGCGATGGCGACTTGGGTCAGACTATGCTTGGTCGCATTGGTGGTCAGGGTTATCCGAGCTGCGTCTACGACCTTCAGTACCTTAATGGCAACGCTCGTTCTCCAATCGATATTGCAGAGGTGATTGAGCAGCATATTACTAATTATCCTGCCACTTGCGGTGTTAAGATTGAGAGCACAAAACTCGAGGGTACAACCCTTACAATTGAGGCGGCAATGACCTCGGCAACGGGTGGTGAGTATGAGTTTGGTTATGCTATCTTGCTTGATAATCAGTATTATAGCGGTGGTACAGCCCCAGATGGCATATATAGCGATATTGTTATCAATACATCTGATAACTTCCTTGCTATGACCAACAGCAAGATCACTACCGTGGCAAATATCGAGCGCACAAAGACCTTTACAATCAAGGACTTTAACCGTACCGATATAGAAAATATCCGTGTAGTGGTCTTTGCCCTGACAAAGAGAAATGGTGTGGTGATGGTCGATAATGCCAATGTCTGCCAACTCGGACAGAGTGCTGACTATATGGCTGTTGAGCACTATAACGGCATCCCGATGCAGAATGTTAAAGTTATTGATAATAAGAACTTTACGGATTTGTGGCTCAAATAAGGCCCAAATATTTGATAAACAGTGATAAACGATGATAGCTGATGATAAACAGATTGCGATAATCGCAAACTTTGCGGGCTGATTAGGACAAGCAAGTAGCTGCCAACCAAAAGCCGAAAATACTTCTACTCTTAATAGTCTAAACTATTAAATCACAACGCAAATGAGAAGGAGTAAATTTAGAAGGCCGTGCAA
>JAFNYE010000190.1 GCA_017383345.1 Alistipes sp.
GGCGCAAAAAACAAGCTTGAGAGTCATAATATCAAGGTTATACGCGGCTGTTCGGGTATGGTTGAGAGTGTGGTTGAAGCCTATATCAAGGGCTTTGTCTTTGACTCGGGCGTCGGTTGTCACGCACACGACTGCGCAGATAAACATTAAAACCAAAACCATAAAAGTATGAACAAACTGAAAACAAACATTATCATCGATGTGCTGATGATGGTAGCCTTCGCCGCAATGAGCGTTACAGGCTGCATTATGGAGTATATGCCAACCTGTGCAGGAGGCAGAGGTCACGGTGCGCCAATTTTGGGCTTGGGTCGTCACGGTTGGGGCGATATTCACCTTTGGGCCGGCATTGCCGTATTGGTGTTTCTTGTGTTGCACATTATCCTGCACTGGAGTATGGTTGACGCATTCTTCAAAAAGAGCATTAAGAGCTGGCTTTTAAGAACTTTGCTCTACATATTTCTCGCCATTATAACTTTGGCAACATTTGTGCCGTGGTTTTTTGTAATTTAATCAATTAATAAATTTAGAGTATGAAACAGTATCGTTGTACAGTATGTGATTGGGTCTATGACCCAGAGGTAGGCGATCCCGATAGCGGTATCGCAGCAGGCACAGCCTTTGAAGATATTCCCGAAGATTGGGTATGCCCTATTTGCGGCGTAGGCAAAGAGGACTTTGAGGCTATATAACAAAAAGAACGGAGTGATGTCACTCCGTTTTTTATTATCAACCCAACAAAAGGGATATTGAAAACCGAGCGCGCAGCATACTAAAGCGTAGAATCTAGCCGTAGCAAATGCGTGCTATTCACGACAAAGACAATTTGTTGTCAAAAGGTAGTAGTAGCAAGGCTCGGCTATAAAAACAAGCGAAGGGCTGTACTTGTGCGTACTGCCCTTTGCTGGTTTTAGAGTTAGCGGAAGCTAATGCTACCTTTTCACAACAAATTATTATTCTTTTTTCTTCCCTCGCCCATCATACAAAAATCTACGAATCTTCTTTGATGGTGTCTTAACGAACTCTTCCTCCTCTTCGACAACTTCGGTGATGCGAGAGCTTCGGTTTACGCGCTCGTTAACCCACTTTTTAATCTCCTCCATTGTGTCAAGGCGGAACTTGTTCCACTCCTCTTTTTTCTCCTCCCAATCCTCTACAAGTTCGTGGAAGCGAGCCTCAAGAGCATCCTTATCGAAGTTAATGAGAGCAACAAGGTGACCTTCGTGCTCGGTGACGAGTGACTCGGTAATAAAGACATGCTGATTAAGAACGCTCTCGATATCCTCCGGATAGATATTCTCACCACTTGGGCCGAGAATCATATTCTTAAGACGACCCTTGATATAGAGCCAACCATCCTTATCAAAGCAAGCCAAATCGCCTGTACGGAACCAACCATCCTCGGTAAATACAGCCTTAGTAGCCTCCTCGTTCTTATAGTATCCAATCATCTGGCTTGGACTCTTAACAACGAGCTCACCGACACCCTCCTCATTAGGGTTTTCGATACGACCCTGCACGCCCTGCAACAGTGGGCCTGTTGAGCCGAGGCGAAGCATACCATCAACAGCACCAGCAAGGAGCGGAGCGGTCTCGGTAAGACCATAGCCGATATCGTAAATAAACTTTGCATCGAGCAAGAACTGCTCCACATTTGCGTCAAGCTTAGCTCCACCAATACCGAAGAAGCGTACGCGGCCACCAAAGGTCTTGGTGAGCTTCTTGCCTGCCATACGGTGCAGGAAACGGCGGATAAAGCCAACACTATACAATGCGCGCATAAAGGCGCTTGAGGTGAACTTCTTAAGCACAGCGCCACGATAAATCTTCTCGATAATCAACGGCACGGTAAGCATAATGGTTGGTCGTACCTCCTTAAGGGCCGGCAACAGAGTAGATACGGTTGGAGCTTTGTCCAAATAGACAACATGGCAACCGTGATAGAGTGCCAAAATCAAGCCAATAGTACACTCATAGGTGTGAGCCAACGGCAACACAGAGAGGAAGATATCCTCAGGATAGACCAAAAACAATTTGTCAATCATCTCCAACTGCGAGCAGAGGTTGTAGTGGCTCAGCATAACACCCTTAGGCTGCGAAGTAGTACCGGAGGTGTAGATGATAGCGGCCAAATCCTCAGGCTTAGGGATGCGGGTAGTACCATTACCGCCCTTGACATTCTGAGAGATAATACCCAGATTTTTGGTACGGATAACGATGTTTAGTTTATCGGCGGTACTCTTTGACAGTTTAGAGAAGAGGCGGTCTGATACAAAGAGAGCCTTAGTATCAGAGTGCTCGACGATACGGTCAATATCCTCCGATGTAAAATCAGGCATAATAGGCACAACTACACAACCGGCTGAAGTAATTGCAAAATAGGCTATACCCCAGTTTGGCACGCTGCTACTCAAGATGGCAACACGATCGCCAGGGTTAATATCGGCATCTGCCAACATCTTGTGAATCTCCTCAACTCTCTCACCTACCTGCTTATAGGTCACACTCGCTCCACGCCACAAAGAAAAGGCTGTACGCTCTGAAAACTCCTTCAAACTATTATGAAGGACCTCGTACAATGTCGTAAATTTCATTTTCTAAGTATTTAATTTATAATCACTTAAGATGGTTATCTTATTGATAATCAATAAATAACAATCACTCATTCTCTGACAAAAATAAGGTTTTTTCCGTAAAAAATACTATTTTTGGCAAAAATATTATTCAATGCTCAATTTAGCCGACATAAAAGCCACTGCCTCTGCCGTAGGATTTGACATCTGCGGTGTAACAAAGTGCAAGAATTTTGCCTTAGACAAAGCTTTTCTCGAGAGTTGGATAGAGAGTGGTTTTGCCTCCGACCTGGACTACCTCAAGCGCAATACCGACAAGCGTGCCGATGCGACTCTTTTAGTCGAAGGGGCAAAGAGTGTGATTGTCTGTGGCGTAAATTACAAGAACCTATACTCGCTGGGTTACGCAGCCAAGGCGACCAACAAAATTGCATCATACGCTCTAACGACCGACTATCACACAACCATAAAGAGTATGCTCAAGCAGATGTGTGACGAGCTAAAGAGGCTATGCCCTACCCTCTCGGGTCGTTGCTTTACCGACTCTGCCCCTGTTTTTGAAAAGCGTTATGCTGTAGAGGCAGGTTTGGGTTGGATAGGTCGCCAATCGCTACTGATAACGCCTCAATATGGCAGTTTCGTTCTTCTCGGCGTGGCAATCATATCGGAGCAGTGCGATAGTTATGATGCGCCCTACACGGGCGTTGGCTGTGGGAATTGTCGTCGCTGCATTGACGCCTGTCCCAACAACGCCATTATTGAGCGCCATATTGACACCCGACGATGCATATCAAAGGCGACCATTGAGCGCGACAATGACGCTCTACCACTACACGGCTGGATATTTGGCTGTGACGAATGTCAAAGTTGCTGCCCATACAACCACACCTCGCCATTGTGCTGCAACGACCTTTTCCGCCCGACCTTTGACCCCACAGCTATAGAGTGGGATAAAATAGGCGAAGCAGAATTTGAAATCCACTTCGCCAAAACACCTCTTGCACGAGCTACTCTTGCTCGTCTAAAGAGAAATATGGAGTAACTATTTTGAGCCCTTAAATATTGAGAGCGGGTGTACCAAATGCGCCACAACACTATTTACAATACCACCCCAATATGTATCGCCGAGCAGTTTATAGACCCAGCGACGCGAGGAGAAGCGCTCATATTTACGCTTCAGCAGAGTGAAGAATGACACATTTTCATCCGACTTATTCAAATCGGAGCCTAATATATCATTGAGCACGCGCTGATATGTAAGTTCATCGCATTGGCAGATAGAGTCCGGGAAATCAAAGCCCAAACAATCGCGACCAATACGACAAAGCACAGCCGAGAAGTGTTCAAGTCCCAGCTGGGCCACCTCCGAGATGTTGCAATTGGCACGCTTGACCACAAAGCACCAATCGACTATATGACGCAATGAGATACCCTCAAATTTGAAGTGGTTAGCGGCGTGATAGATCACAAAAAGCGTATCAAACTGCACATTTGGGGCATATAGTTTAGTTCCTTCAATAAAAGTGTCCGAGTTATTAGCGTACTCCACAAGTCTCTTATCCAACCACTTAGCGCGTTTTGAAAAGTAGCGCTGAACAAAATATCTATGGCCCTCAATCATAACATCGCCGAGGGTTAGCTCGGAGTGCTTCGGCGAGACATCCAACAGTTTACCACCCGCAGCAACTATAGCCTTATCGAGGCTATCGCCACGACCATCTAATGCGTATATATCAATATCACCACATTGGCGATGATTTGGAACAGGATATAAAAGGCTAAGAGTCACGCCCTTAAATAGCACCGACGGCATATTCTGAGAGGTAACTATTTGGGCAAGCTTTTGCACAACCTTATATTGGTGGTCGTACTTGTTCTCAATAGAGTCGAGCAATGACAACCACCTGAGTTTGAGTTGTCGCGGCATACCGAGCGACTTATCATTCAAGCGCACCATA
>JAFNYE010000191.1 GCA_017383345.1 Alistipes sp.
ATGGTCTCTGACATCGCGGGTACTACGCGAGATACTATTGAGGAGAGCGTAGTTATTGACGGCATCCGCTTCCGATTTATTGATACGGCGGGCATTCGCACAACAGACGACACCCTTGAAAGAATGGGTATTGAACGCACAATAGCGGCGGTAAAAAAGGCGCAAATCGTTGTAAGTATGGCAGAGCCAACGGGAGGCTTTGAGAGAGTAGAACTCACTGAAAACCAAACCCTTATCCGCGTGGTAAATAAGGCTGATACTACATTAGAGCGCAACTTTACGGATGCAATTTATATCTCCGCCCGCGAGAATATGGGCATTGACGCGCTTCGCACTGCCCTGCGAGAGAGAGTTGACACTACGGCCGTTTATCGCGGTGAAGCGGTAGTCTCTAATCTTCGCCACTACGAGGCTCTCTCTGCCGCCTACACAGCACTCACATCTGCCCAAACAGCCCTTACAAACAACATCTCCACAGAATTACTTACCGAGGATATCCGCGTGGCTATCAACCACATAGGCGAGATTACAGGTAGCATTACTTCGGACACAATACTTCAGTCAATTTTCTCCTCGTTTTGCATCGGAAAATAGCTTTTAATATGAACAAAACATTTTTATTTTTCACTCTTTGCAGTTTGGTATTCGTTCAGTGCGCACCCAAGTTTCATAGTGTGAAGCGCGAACAAGAGTACATAAAGGCCGATAGCATTTTATGGGCTGAGTATGAAATTGAGGGCGAAAGATTAGCCGAATTATACGCCGAAAAAGAGGACTCTTTATACATAAAGGCAGTAGAATTAGAGACCTACGCAGAGAGAAAAAACAAGGAACTTGCTCTTGAGTATTCAGCCACACCAAGTGGACTGAGACGCTGTTTTATGCTTAGATTAGATATTGAGAAGGATACCCTGAAAGATATTTTGTCTAATCTTCCTCGCGACCTTCGTAGGTCACAGTGTGCAGAGGCAATCAAAGAGCATATTGCGACACATCAGATTGAAGCAGGTATGAAATTCGTTCCGATTGATGTTGTAGATGCAGATGGAAACAAATTTGTTTGGGATGAACACAGCAATAAAAACATACTGCTTATCTATGGCGGTTTGGGATGTATGGGGCGCTCTGGTCGTAGAGAACTTGCAGCCTTGCGCGAGGAGTATGCAAAGGACAACCTTGCAATAGTTGTCTACTACCCTGTTAGCACACTTGATGAGCTGAAAGAATTTCGCAATCAATATTCCGATGACTATATGTTTATATCTGAATTGATGCCAGATTACTCACCATTTAAGATAAAGTATGGCGTACAGTCCACTCCAACCTGCTTTGTTATAGACAAAAGTGGAACAGTTGTACTCAAAACCGTAGGATTTAATGCAGAACAAGTAAAAATCTGCATCGGAAAATAGCATCTAACTATGAAAAGAGTTCTGATACTGACAGTTATCGCGCTACTTGTTTCTTGCAACAGCAGCAGCGACTTTAGATTAACTGGCACAATCGCAAATGCCGAAGATGGCGAGATGATATGCCTATCTTATCCCGTGGGGCGTGGGGAGATATGGTACAAGCAGTGTGACACAGCCTACCTTGACAACGGAAAGTTTCAATTCCGAGGTTATGTTGATGGAGTTGTGCCAGCAGAGATAACTTTTCGTAATTTGGATTGTGCGCAGTTATATATAGAGCCATCAAGACTCAAGTTTAGTGCCGAGCGTAGCGCGTTATACGACTACACTTTGTCGGGACTAAGCATAGGCGATGACCTTAAGCAGTATCGTCAAGCTTTTGCCGAGTATGAGAAGGCGGTGTATGAGAAAAACCACGAAGTTTTGCTCAAAAATAGTGATTGGTTAGCGGCCACTGAGGCGGGTTTAGATAGCGCAAACAACCTTTTAGCTCAGTTTTATGCAATGGTTGCCGAGCATCGCGCACTGAACAATAGGTGGCAGGAAATGGCTATTGAGTTCGTAAAATCTCATCCTAACAATGCCCTTGTACCAAATATCATTGATAGGCTAATTAGTTTTGGGTGCGACGAACAGACAATAGAGCCTCTTATAAATGCGCTCACTGTAGACCAACAGCAAAGTACTCTTGGCTCTCTTATGGCTGTGCGCCACGAGATATCCAAACTTAATGGCGGAAAGGTTGGCAGCAAAGCTCTTAATTTTACCCTCAGCACTATTGATGGAGGCAGTGTAACGCTCTCGGAGTGCTATCAAAAGGGGTATGTTCTACTTGACTTTTGGGCAAGTTGGTGCGTTCCGTGCATTTACGAGATACCAAAGCTGCGAGACATTCATAAACTCTATGGCGACAAGTTGCAGATACTAAGCATATCTGCTGACGAGGATATTGTAGAGTGGCACGAAGCAGTGACTCAACACAACCTTACGCAGTGGCCACAGCTTATAGCACAAAGAGCAAGCGATGCTGATAACTACTACTTCCCAGAGCAGGTCGACATTACTTTAGCATACGATATAGAGCTAATCCCCTGCTTCATCCTCATTGACGGCAATGGCAACATTGTCGGCAGATGGTCACACATAACCCCTGAAACAAAAGCAGAGATAACCCAAATAATACAACAATGAAATACATCAAGCCGATAATTTGCATAGTTATTCTATTGTTCAATATTAATGTGAATGCTCAGCGACTGACCTTTTCATCAGAGTTGGGGTATTTCAACAACGATAAAAATCTATCCGAAATAAGTAAAGTATGGCAGAGTTATATCAATGCTATTGACACTAATGCAGACACATCACATTTCTGGATAAATGGAGAGTCTGACATCCATTTAGGTCTGCACAAAGATGGTCTATTAAACACGTACAACATCCGCAAACTTACCGATACAATATACGAGATAAACACAATAGCCTACTATCCCAATAGCGCGATAAAAGGTGGTCTGATTAACTCAATTTACAAAGTCTGCGCAATACATATTGGCAACAATTGGCGTTTGATGAACTATTTTGATGCTATAAAAAGCAGGTGTGCACAATTTCACAAAGGGTGCGTTGAGTTTTACATTGGTAGTGGTGCAGCTGTTGACTACAAGGCGATGAGAAAGTCCACAAAATTCGCCAACGCGTTTGTTCGTGATTATAATTTAACAAACAACCCAATTGTATATATTACAGGCAGTAGCATAGATGAGTGTACGAGTATGATTGGACTTACATACACGCCTATACGCTCACATAAAAGATACGCAGGTCGTACTATTAACAACATTGTCCTTTCTACTAGATTAGACCACATCCACGAGATTGTACACGCAATTATGCTCCCTCTATACCCTAACGCACCTCTTTTTCTACACGAAGGCATTGCAGCATATTATGGAGGCGCATCAGAAAAAGATTACAAAGATATTAAAATCACAGCACAAGCCTTTATTGAGCAACAGAATGTTGATTTTAGTAACAATGACTACCTTAATATAATGTTAAACAAAGATATTCCTCTATCCAACATAGTTGCCGCTGCCATAATAGAATATGCACTACAACAAGGTGGGGAACGTGAAGTTTTACGATTATTTGAAGCTACAAACCTTGACCAAGTCTTTGAACTACTAAATATTGCAAACAATGAGCGAGCAGAGTTTATTCGCTCATTGTTCTAATTTGGCAGAAAACTCAAAAAGTAGGGTAAAAAGTGTAAAAGGTAGTAAGAAAAGTATTATATTTGCACTAAAAGTAGGGAGAAAATATAATATATTAAAATGTTATGGTAAACAAATTAGAACAACTTGTAACTCAATATAGAGAATTAGGCATTGACAATCAGATAGACTACGATAAATTCTATCTTTACTCGCTCATTACCCATTCAACTGCCATTGAAGGTTCAACAATCACCGAGTTGGAAAATCAGATAATGTTTGACCACGGTATAAGCCTAAAAGGAAAGAGTATTGAAGAGCAGAGTATGAACCTTGATTTAAAAGTAGCTTACGAAAAGGCTATTGATTTTGCCAAGCAACACAAGCCCATCACAATAGATATGCTCATCTCTCTTTCGGCGCTTGTAATGAAGAATACAGGGAAAGAGTATAAAACGGCTTTGGGGGACTTCTCGTCGGCTCGCGGAGAATTGCGCCTACTCAATGTAACAGCTGGCGTTGGTGGTCGTTCTTATATGAATTACAGCAAAGTGCCTGCAAAATTGGCTGAGTATTGTAATGAACTTAATACTATGCGAGCAAAGGCTGCTACGATGTCGGTTGATAGCCTATACAAACTCTCTTTTGACGCTCACTATAATTTGGTTACTATCCACCCTTGGGCAGATGGTAATGGTCGTATGGCTCGCTTAATAATGAATATGTTACAGTTTGAATTTGGCCTAATTCCTACAAAAATTCTCAAAGAGGACAAAGAGGAGTACATCAAGGCATTAGTAGCCACACGCGAGGATGACAATCTTGATATATTCAGCGAGTTTATGACATCAATGATGGAGCGAAACCTACAAAACGAGATTACCTCCTACCTGGAATCTATCAAGGATAAAGAGAGTAGGGCGAAACCGATAAAAAGTAGGGAGAAAATCGTTGCTCTACTATCGAAAGATGGCAAGTTGAGCGCAGTGACCATTGCTAAAAAGATTGGCATTTCATCTAAAGCAGTTGAAAAGCACCTCGCCAACCTTAAAGCCGAAGGTGTAATAGAACGCATCGGATCTGCTAGAGGTGGATTTTGGAGAGTAAAATAATCCACAACTACTGACCCTTACCCAAAGCTAAACTATATATGACTACTAACCAAAACGAAATTACAATTAAGCAAGTAACGAGCAGACGAGATTTGCGACTATTTGTGCAGTTTGGAAATGACCTCTACAAAGGTAATCCATACTACTGTCCGCCGATATTCTTTGACGAGCTAAACACCTTTGACACAAAGAGCAATCCCGCCCTTGAGGTTTGCGACTTTGTGGTCTATCTTGCATACCGCAACGGCAAGATTGTGGGGCGCATAGTGGGAATTATAAACCATCGCGCCAACGAGGCTTGGAGTGTAAAAAAGTGTCGCTTCGGCTGGTTTGATTTTATAGATGACTACGATGTGTTCAAGGCTCTTATTGACGCCGTAGCCCAGTGGGGTCGTAGTCACGGAATGACGCACCTAAATGGGCCTGTCGGTTTTACGGACTTTGACAAGGAGGGACTTCTTATTGAGGGCTTTGACTACAACGCCCCTATGGCGAGTCTATACACCCACCCCTACTACATAGCTCACTACGAGCGCTATGGACTTAAAAAAGAGGCGGACTGGATTGAGTTCCAGATTCAGCCACCGACCGAG
>JAFNYE010000192.1 GCA_017383345.1 Alistipes sp.
GATAGATAGCCTAATAACCGATATATTTATCACTGATGAGATTGAGGATGTGAGTATATTCATTCAAATGGCTGCCGAAAACTCACCACAATTACAATACATCAATCAACAACTCGGCCTGGCAAAGCAGAATATCGTGGCTCATCGCGCCGACTTTTTTCCCGAAGTAGTTGCCTTGGCGGGTGGAGGAGTAACACACCAGGTATCGACGCTGTTACCCCGTTGGGCGATAGGTATCGGACTGAACTTCAAACTCTTTGACGGACTTAGGCGCGAGTACAAATATATGGCAGCTAAAGCAACATACAATCGGGTGGAGCAACTAAACGCATCAGCAAAGAGCGACATCACTCTATTAGTCGAGAGTCTATACAACACTCTTACCGCACATCTTGCCAACATTATCTCAACCAAGCAGGCAGTAGAGTTTGCCGACGAATATCTGCGCTACAAGCAGCAGGCTTATTTGGAGAATATGGCTACGACATCCGAGGTAATAGATGCCACCACGCAAAAAGCAGCCGCGCAGATAGCCCACCTTGAGGCGGCATACTGTTTTGACACAACTTTAGCCAAGTTACTTGAGGTTGCGGGTGAGTCAGATATGTTTTTGGACTTTATGAACCGAAGTAACATACACTACATAAACTATGAATAACATTAAAAGATTAGCGATACCTATAACGCTGATAATCTGCGCCATAATATTGATTATCATAGGGTCGGCATTGCGCAACAATGAGCCGTTAGTACTTCAAGGAACTGTCTGCTGTACTACATATAAGGCTGCCTCAAAGATAGCGGGAAGGATAGACTCGCTCTGGGTAAAGCAGGGTGATAGGGTAGAGTTCGGTGCGCCCCTATACGCACTCTCCACCCCTGAATTAGACATCAAACTCACACAAGCAAATGCGGCCAAAAACGCAGCTAAAGCCATAGATGAGCAGACTATAGCAGGCGCACGCAAACAACAGATTGATGCGGCACATAGTCTATGGCTCAAGGCTAAAACGGGGAGTGATTTTGCCCTGAGGAGTTACCAACGCATTGCGCGACTGAGTCAAAGTGGGGTAGTGACAGCACAGCAGTTAGATGAGGCAAGAGCCAACTATGAGGCGATGCAGGCTACTGAACAGGCTGCTTTCTCACAATATTCACTTGCACTTGCGGGTGCAACCAAAGAGCAGAAAGCGGCAGCTGCAGCCAATGTCGATATGGCACAAAGCACTATAAACGAGGTGGAACAATACATAGCCGACAGCAGAGTCTATGCGCCGATTTCGGGCGAGGTGTCAACCATTGCCTACAACCGCGGCGAGATTGTGTCGGCAGGCTTTCCTGTGGTGACAATTTTAGATTTGAGCGACATTTGGGTAGAGTTTAATATCAAGGAGACTCTGCTGCCGCTGATAGATAGAACAACTGCTTTGACGGCCTACATCCCCGCAATAGATGCCACGACTCAACTTGAGATTGAGTACATCTCACCACAGGCAGAGTTTGCCACCTGGAACGCAACACGGGCCAAAGGAGGGTTTGATGTGCGCACATTTAAGGTCAAGATGCGCCCAACAGATAAGAGTATCGGCTTAAGGCAGGGTATAAGCGCATTAATCAGAATTAAAGATATAAAGCAATGATTTTCAGAGCATTAATAGCAGAACTAAAGCGCATCGCGAGCTGTAGGATATACCTCTGCTCGCTAACGCTGTTTCCGATGCTCTCTATACTGTTTTTTGCCATATTCTTTCACAACAACGCTATTGACAACCTACCCATAGCCGTCATAGACAATGACCAAACAACCACCTCTCAATCTCTTATATCTCTATTTGACGCCACTCCTTCGGTCTGGGTAGCATTTAGAGCGCAGAGCCACTCAGAGGCTGAGCTTTTGATGCGACGAGGAGAAATCGTTGCCTTTGTGATGATACCAAAGCACTTTGAGAGTCAAATATTACAAGCCCAAAGTACAACGGTAGCGCTCTACAATAGCGGTACGAACATCTCTACAAACGGCTTTATTGAGCGCGACATACAGAGTGTTGTTACCACCTTTGGAGCAGCCGTTACACTCAACATATTGGGTAGTAAGGGTCTAAACCAACAGCAAGGGTTAGCGCAGATTATGCCCGTAACCTTTGAGAGCCATCTGCTTTTCAACCCCTACCTCAATTACGGATATTACATCGCGCCCTGCTTTATGGCTCTGATAATCATTATGTTCACATCGCTCTCAACAGTCTATGCCATAGCCGAGCGAAAGGGTAACACCCAAAGCACGACAATAGGGCGAACTCTTCCCACAACAGTAGCAATGAGCTTCTGGGGCGCAATTATGCTGCTTATGCTCAAAATAGTCGTAAACATACCAATATTGGGCAATATATGGTTGATATTCGGAGGTACAATAGCCCTGATTATTGCCTATCAAGCCATAGCGATACTCATTGTTGAGATAAGTCGCAGTCGCCACCTTGCACTATCGCTTTGTAGTGGCTATGCTGTTCTGGCATTTACATTTTCAGGTTTAACCTTCCCCACATCAGCCTTCTACACACCGCTAAAGATTGCAAGCCTCTTTTTTCCCTTCACATACTACATAGAGCTTATGGTTGACCAAACCGTCAGAGGTGCATCATCTATATATTCGGTAGGGTTGGTGGGTAAGATGTTACTATTCTCAATAGCACCAATATTCTTGCGCAAACGCCTATGATTAAACATATTACACAAATCATCAGCACACAGTACCGCATCATATTATCGCATCGCTCCGTGGCGCTCATTTTCATTGTCGCACCGCTAATATATGCTTTTCTATACTCGGTAGCATACGACAAGCAGGTGGTTACAAAAGTCCCAATCGCGCTGATAGACAACAGCCAAAGCGCTGAGAGCAACGACCTGAAAATAATGCTCAATGCCTCGCCTTATATAGATGTTGCATATATGGTCACTGATATGACGGAGGCTAAAAAACTGCTCTACAGTCGCAAAATTTACGGCATCGTACTTATACCCAACAACTACGCCAACAACATAATCAAGGACGAACAATCTACCGTTGCGCTCTATTTAGACGCGAGTTACTTTTTGATGTATCGCCAACTATTTCAGGGCGTTGCATCGGTTATCTCAACGATTAATGCACAACACGCCCCTCTGGAGGTTGTAAGATTTAGCAGCCACACGCTCTTTAATGCAGCTCTTGGCTACGGCTCATTTATTATGCCTGCCATATTGCTTATAATCCTCCAGCAAACCGCCCTTATGGCTATAGGGGTCATCGGCTCTATTTGGAACAGATATCGCCTATATGCACCATATACGACAGCAGAGATTTTATTGGGGCAGACGCTCTCATATCTCCCTGTATCAATAGTTTTAGTGTGTTACATAGTGGCGATACACAGCTACATTTTCGGCTATCCGCAGAATGGAACAATCGGGGCAATCGTTGCCATAATGGTGCCTTACATTATCGGTTTTACACTGTTGGGCGTGGCTATATCAACAAGATTTAGACGGAGCGAGAGCGCTATTTTGACCCTCGTAGCCACCTCCGTGCCCGCTCTACTTATTAGTGGAGCATCAATACCCAAGCAGGGCTTTAGCAAGCTGTTATACAGCATTGGCAAACTCTTACCCTCAAGCAGCGCTGTGGAGAGTTATTACCGCGTAGAGGCAATGGGCGCAACGGCAGGGGAGGTGTTACCACAAATTGCGACGCTGTGGCTCTTGGTTATAGCCTACGGAACGGTGGCATATATAGCTATAAAAATAAAGGCGTCCGAGCGAACTATCAACCCTCGGACACCCCTCTGAACCTTGTGGGAACAGAGAATCACACTACTATAAAAAAACTTTAGCGATAGTTCGTTTATCTTCTGAACGGACCCATACGAGTTCCGCCATTTGAATTACCCATACCTACAGCCGACTTGCTCTCTTTGTAGTCGTAATCTGTCATCTGCTTTGAACCGCGCTTACCAAAGTGGCGCAAGTTATAGACAAACTGAACACTGAAGTAGCGACCGATTACGCTGTTGGTCATATTCTGAGTGTAACCTGAGCCTGTAGAGCGGCTGAAAGCTGTATTTTGGTTTGCAATGTCGTTCACGCCAATCTGCACCTCGCCTCGCTTGTTCTTAAAGACCTTCTTACCCAAGTAGAGGTTGCAGAGAATATACTGCTCGTTGTAGTCCTGAGTAATACCGATATATTGGTTGTAGGCAGCCGATGCTGTGAAGGTAAAGCCCTTCCAGAACACCCACTTAAGCGACGCAGTAGCGCTATGGTTGAAGTAATCATTCTTAGCACCACCCTTAGCAGCCGTATTCCACGCCTGGTTGTAAGTACCATTCCAAGAGAGGGTAAAGTCAACATTCTCAGAGATATTGCTGCCCAAAGTAACTGAAGCGTCGTAACCGATATTCTTAGCGAAGTTGGTTGTGTAGTTGTGGTTGATGATATTATCCATAACATCGCCCTGAGTGCTATAGATAGCTGTAGGAACAACGCTATAGTTCACACCTCCACTCAAATTGAGGTTACACTTCATAAACGATAGTGGCAAACCGAGGCTGATGTGGGTGCGAAGGTTCCAATAGCCATCCAAGTTCTCGTATGAGGTAATGCGCTGTGGGGTGTAGTACTCGCCCTTAGAGTTTGTAGGGATATCAACACCATTGAAGCGGTTCAACTCAAAACCTGCAGGGCAATAGAGAGTCGATTGGCTGATATAGTTCTGCTGGTTCTGCATAGAGAACATCCACATAAAGGTGCGACCCTTCTCAATGTTAGAGTGGATATAGTGGAAGTTAATGCGGTGAGTGAACGACGGGTCAAGGTTCTTGTTACCGATGCTCAAGTACTGCGGTGTAGATACATCAAAGATATTCTGCAACTGACTAACCGAAGGGGCACTTGTCCACGAACGGAAGAAGAGGCGGATAGAGTTCTCCTTATTGAAGGCGTAGTTGAGCATTGCAAAGTAGATAAAGTTATCGAACTTACGCTTTATCTCATCGCTCTGACCACCGACAATGCTACCATCAAGCTGAGAACGCTGGTAGTAGAGGTTGGCTACAACGGTATTCCTGTTCTTTGAATAACGGAAGCCAGGACCTATACGGTGTGTCCAATAACCGCTCTCGTACTTGGATGTCATCTGTTGGTTGATTTGTTGGGAAGATGGGTCAAATGCTTCACTACCATAGTAGAAAGCCTTCTGATCCTTCAATTCATCCTCATACGAGAGACGGTACTGAATACTAAGCTGACTATTTTGTGACAGAGGCTCGTTGTACGACACGGTACCTCTGATGTTATACTCGCGGGTTGGAGCAGTAATCATCTGGAACACAGGCGAATAGAGTGGCGAGTTAATCATATTGTGCCAATTATTGCCACTGATAAACTCTGCATAGAGATCGTTATACTCGCTTGTGCCATACTCCACGCCTGACGACTCGTTAGAGATAAGCTGGCGCTCATTGTTGTTGGTGCGGTAGTTAAAGCTACCATCGACGCTGAGTGTTCGACCAGGCTTGGCAATCTTTACTCGGTACTGCAAGAACTCACGGAAGTTGATACCGCGCGAATGGCGGGCACTCTTGTCATACTGATACAACAGGCCGCTCTGACCATACTGATAACCCTCAGAAAGTGAGGTTGGGTCGTTACCCTGGAACGAGAACGAAGTACGCGACATAAGCGACTGGTTACGCGAGATTTTCCAATCAAGGCGTGCATTGAGTCGGTGGTTATTATTGCGAGTGTTTGAGTTACCCTCGGTGTGGAGTGTATCAACAGGCGATGGGTCCTCGTACCAAGTATTGGTCTGCGATAGGTTACGGGTGCGGGTATTGTTAAAGAAGTAGCTACCCTGGAACTTAACCTGATCCTTGCGACCCCATTGGTCTGAGTAGTTCAAACCGATAGAGTTCACGCGGGCAACACCACTCTGTGGGCGCACCATATACTGACCGAAGCCTCGACGGCCACCACCGCCGCCACCGCCACCTTGAACACCCAAGATGTCCTCAAACGAGAAGTTCTGCTGGTTGATATTGTTAAACAAGCCGATGAGCGACACACGGCTGTCACCCTGAAAGACATTGATATTACCGCCAACGGTGTACTTGTGGTGAGAGGTGATATCGTCAGTGATAGGCTGGTAGCCATAGCCTGCATACATCTTACCAAACTGACCCTGACGCATATTGGTCTTGGTCACGATATTGATAGCCTTATAGCCCTCGCCGTCATCCATACCCGAGAACTCGGCCTGGTCAGAGAGCTTATTGAACACCTCAACGCGGTCAACAGCCTCAGCTGGAAGCGACTTGATTGCTGTGCTTACATCCTCACCAAAGAACTCCTTACCGTCAACAAAGACCTTCTGCACAGTCTCACCCTGAGCCTCGACAGTACCGTTGTTAATATTGATACCGGGCATCTTTTTGAGCAAGCCCTCGACATCGGAGTCATTAGAGACCTTAAACGCGCCCGCGTTATAAGATAAGGTATCGCCATTCTGCGAAGCACGCAAAGACTTAACCTCCTTAACGACGGTCTCGATGCGTGTAGTACTCTCCTTCATTGCAACATTGCCCAAATTGAGGCTTGAAGCCTTGAGAGTAAAGCTCTTGGTCAAATCGTCATAACCGAGGCAGGTGGCAAGCATTGTATATGCGCCATAAGCCAAAGAGGGGAAGGTTACCGTTCCGTCAACATTAGAGGTGTAGTACTTCTTGTTGTCGGGCTTGGCAGTAGGGTAAACCTCAATAACAGCACCGATGACGGGCTGCTTTGAGACAGCGTCGGTCAGCGTCATTGTAACACGACCGCTCTGCGCATAGAGTGTTGCAACAGAGAGGATAACTGCCAAAAAGAGAGTGATAATTTTTTTCATTATGGTAGTGTATTTATTTGCACAATTTTTTCGACCGCAAAAATATATAAAATAAACATTTCGCAGCACATACAGCACCGCGAAACGACCAAAAGTTGGGGTGAATCGCCCAATACGACGGTTAATCGACAACACTCTTTACAAGCCACTGCTTAAACTCGGGTACACGAGCCTTCGGAATGATGATTTTTTCGGGTGTTGCGACCCTCAAATTGACAGCCAGACGACTACCAAACCACACCGAAATATCGTTCACAGCATCGCGCGAGATAATAAACTGACGGTTGGCACGATAGAAGCGCTTGGGCGACAAAATGCCCTGCAGAGCCTCAAGAGTGTACTCCATAGGGTAGCGCTCGCCATTATAACCAAAGGCATAGACTTTCTCGTCAACGGTGTAGCAATAGGCCACCTCCTCCTGAGATACGGGGATGAGTTTATCGCGAAAACGCACCAAAAAGGAGTGTTGTGATTCGCTGTGCTGCGAAACCATATCGACAACTCGCTCGGCATAGTTATCCTTATCGGCTCCCGTAAGAGTGTGCCACTTATCAATAGCACGACGCACATCTGCCTCATTTATAGGTTTAAGTATATAGTCTATACTATTGACTTTGAATGCTTTGAGCGCATATTGGTCGTAAGCCGTAGTAAAGATAACGGGGGCTTTTACCTCCACCGACTCGAATATCTTGAAACTATCGCCATCGGAGAGGTGTATATCCATAAAGACAATGTCGGGCATCGGGTTTGTATTAAACCACTCAATGCTGTCAACCACCGTATCTATCACCTCAATAATATGGGCATCAGGGGCAATGGTGCGGATAATGCTGCTCAGGTTTTGTGCAGCAGCGGTCTCGTCCTCAATAATCAGTACTTCCATTCTACACACGCTTTAGTGGCAGTTTAACAACAAAATTCTCAGTATCGCGTTCCACAATAATACCGCGACCCAAGATAAGTTCATAGCGGCTATTGAGGTTTTGCAGACCCGTTCCCGTGCCAACCTGTGGCTCCAATAGCGGGCGTACAGGGTTAGAGACAACCAAGAAACCATCCTCCACAGCGATAGAGATATGCAGAGGGTTTTTGGTCGTTATGGCGTTGTGTTTCACCGCATTACCAATTAGCGGTTGCAGGGATAGGGCAGGGAGCATATAGTTCTCGCTCTGCTCGCCTACGGAGATGTCAAAGAAAATCTTATCGGCATAGCGTATGCGGAACAGATAACAGTACGCCTGAGCAAAGTCTATCTCATCCCTAAGGGGAACAAGATCGGAGTTATTACCGTTTTGGGTAATATATCGGAAGGTGTAGGACAATTGGTCGATATACTCCAACGCACGCTTTGAGTCAGCCTCACGCACAAGCATAGAGAGCGAGTTGAGCGAATTGAAGAAGAAGTGCGGGTTGATTTGGCTCACAAGCATATTGTAGCGCGTAGTGAGGTTTTCGTTCTGCAACTGCTTGTTCTCAAGGGTGATTTGCTGACGCTGGTAAATGAGTACATAGATCTGCGAGTAGAGCAACACTACAGCCAGCATAAACAGACACTTGAGCATAACCACAAGGTCAAGCATACGCTCCATTTGGCAAATCAACTTGGTCTCACCCGTATAGTGGAAAGTCACAGGCGAAAGCAGATAGGCCACAGCCGTAATAATCACCGCCACAAGCGTACGGGCAAAGAAAGAGGTCCAAACAGCACTCTCACCCGTTCGGCGCAGGGTTGTGACAATGAGCAACAGCAACGAGACAACCATATAGAACAACAACTGATAGAGGATCACCTCCCATTGGTCGGAGCTGTTATAGAGCGTAGCGTAGTCAAAAGGTTTTCCGTTGCGCTCCAAAAGGCGACTCATTGTAAGGTGCGCACCCTCATAGCGGGCTTGGTCACGAGCCTCAATCTTGAGTTTGTCACCCGATGTAAGCTCTAAACGACGCGCTGAACGACGGTCAACATAGATGCTGTCGCCCGTGCCGTCAACAACGACATAGCCAAAGCCATCAACGCTCATACCCAACTCTCCCTCGACCACAACGGCTGCAGCCTGCTCACGACGCGACTTGCTACCGCGTATCTCAGCCGACTGGTTGACAACGATAAGCAACAGATAGGAGAAGTTGACAATCAGACTTATCGCCAACGAGACCAGAGTGTAGGAGATTAACGGAGATTTGGGGTTGAACTTCATCGGTGTTGGGTTTTAGGGGTTATTACTCCTCGTCGTACCACGACGCATAGAGG
The DNA here is from genome assembly GCA_017383345.1 of Alistipes sp. GTDB lineage: Bacteria > Bacteroidota > Bacteroidia > Bacteroidales > Rikenellaceae > Alistipes. The sequence goes on from JAFNYE010000192.1 coordinate 9,174, forward strand.
CGATAGTCACGCGCAATACGGGCAATAATAGTCTCGCGCTGCTCAGGGGTCACATCCTTAACCTTCTTGGCAGGCACACCCGCATAGACCGAGTTTGGCTCAAGTTTAGAGCCCGAGAGTACCAATGCATTGGCTGCAATAATACAACCCTCAGCCACCACAGCATTGTCAAGAATGGTTGCACCCATACCAATGAGGCAGTTGTCCTCAATAATAGCGCCGTGAATTGTGGCATTATGACCCACCGACACATCGTTACCGATATGGGTCTGCGACGGCTTCGGAGAGGCGTCATAGAGGGTGTGAATAACCGTGCCGTCCTGAATATTGGTGCGGTCGCCAATGGTTATGGTATTCACATCGCCACGCAGAACAACATTGTACCAGATAGAGGAGTTCTCTCCTACAGTTACATCGCCAATAAGCACAGCCGTCTCGGCAACAAATGTACCCTCGCCAACCTTGGGCGTATGGTTACGAACAGATTTAATATAAGCCATAGTATCTATTTTTTTGCTTCTTGCCAATAACTCTCCATCTCATCCAAAGTGGCGTCACCAAAGCTGCGACCCTGCTCATTAAGGCGCTGCTCAACATAGCCAAAGCGGTGGATAAACTTCTTATTTGTGCGTTCAAGGGCGTTCTCTGGGTCAATACCATAGAGGCGACAAGCGTTTATCAGAGCAAAGAAAAGGTCGCCAATCTCGCCCTCAAGTTTGTCGTGGTCATGGGCTGCTATCTCCACATCCACCTCGGCAATCTCCTCGCGCACCTTGTTCCACACATCCTCCTTCTTCTCCCAATCAAAACCCACCGAGGCAGCCTTCTCGCCTATACGGTAGGCCTTAACCATTGCGGGCAGAGAGCGTGGTACGCCACCCAAAAGACCGCTCTTGCGAGCCTTCTTGCGCAACTTCAGAGCCTCCCAATTCTGCTTTACAGCCTCAGGAGTGGTTGCCAACACATCGCCATAAATGTGAGGATGACGGTATATAAGCTTGTCACACAGGGCATTGCATACATCGGCAAAGTCAAACTTGGACTGCTCGTGAGCCATCTTGGAGTAGAAGACAATGTGAAGCAACACATCGCCCAACTCCTCCTTGATACCCTCCATATCGCCGTCGGTAATAGCGTCGGTAAGCTCAAACGCCTCCTCAATAGTATTGTTTCTCAGCGAGGCAAAGGTCTGCTCTCTATCCCACGGGCACTGCTCACGCAAGGTGTCCATAACCTCCAAAACCCTCGCCATTGCTTTAAGTTTCTGTTCCATACCTTAAATATATTTGTAAATATGATGCAAATATAGTAATTTTGTCTAAAATATTTAACTATGCGCAAGATTATTATCACTTTAGCCGTTTCGCTATGTTTCGTGGCTGCATCGGCTCAATTTATACCGCAACCCCTGACCGTCAACCACTCCGATGGGGAGTTTACAATTACCGACCGCAGCGCGTTGGTATATGACTCGGATGTGCGTGAGGCTGCGCTCTATATGTTGAATTACATCCCATTCAAGCAGATTTTATCCTCGCAGAAGGCCCTCAAGGGCGACATACAACTCTCGGTCAACCGCCTTATGGAGTCGGAGCAGTACCGCCTCACAATCACCCCTGATAACATCACTATCATCGGCGGCGGCTATGGTGGCGTGTTCAACGGCATACAGACCCTTATGCAGTTACTACCCCCAAAGGTCTATCAAAAGAGCGCAAAACTGCCCATAACTCTCCCGTGTTGCACCATTGAGGACAATCCGCAGTACAGCTATCGTGGCTTTATGCTCGATGTGGCGCGTACCTGGATAAGCGCAGATAGAGTAAAGCGTTATATAGACCTTATGGCGCACCTAAAACTCAACAAGTTACATTTTCATCTTACCGACGACGAAGGGTGGCGTATAGAGATTAAATCCCACCCCGAATTGGCCCAAATCGGTGGTTTCCGCGGTGGCGATAGTCCCGTATTTCCGCGCTACGCAAAGTTTGACGAGAAGTGGGGCGGTTACTACACCCAGCAGGAGCTCAAGGATATTGTCGCATACGCCTCACAGCGCAACATCGAGGTTATCCCCGAGATTGATATGCCCGGTCACAGCAAGGCTTTAAGGGCAATTTACCCCCACATCCTCTGCAACTACACCCCCGACCACACCATAACCAACGGCCTTGAGATACGCAATGTATGGTGCGCAGCCAAAGAGTCCAACTACGCCCTGATAGATGATATCATCCGAGAGGTAAGCCAAATTTTCACATCGCCTTACATCCACATCGGGGGCGACGAGGTCAATATGGAGCAATGGAAACAATGCCCTGATTGTCAGCGCCTTAAAGCCGATAAAGAACTCCAGAACGAGAAGCAGATTGAGGACTACTTCATAGCCCGCACAACCCAAATCCTCGCACGCTACAACCGCAAGCCAGCCGTATGGAACGAGGCCATTGAGGGCGGAACACTCGCCAAATCAACCCGCGTATATGGGTGGGCAAGCATCCGCAAGTGCCTCAATGCCACAGCCAAAGGCTATCCGACAATCGTTATGCCTGGAGACCACTTCTACTTCGATATGAAGCAATCCCCCTCGGAGGCGGGACACAATTGGGCTGCTATCTTTGACGCCAAGAAGGTACTATCTTTTAACCTTGAGGCTCAAGGCTTTACACCAACTCATCTCAAGAGCGTTGCAGGTATAGAGTCCTCATTCTTCAGCGAGATTTTCATCGCCCACAACCCCGAGAGCAACCACTACTTGGACTATATGCTCTTTCCGCGTCTATGTGCTATGGCAGAGGTGACGTGGTGCGCCAAGCCTCGCAGTTGGGAGCAGTTCTACACCACCCTCAAGCAGAGTCACTACGCCCGTATGGACGCTATGGGGGTAACCTACCGCCTCGAAACCCCAACCGTGAACTACTCCAACGGCACTATCACAGCCTCTACAGCCGACGGCTCTACCTTATATTATACCGACACCCGCACAGGGCGTGGGGGCAAGTACTCCAAGCCTATTGTAACCGATGCGCCATACGCCTACGAGTTTCACAGCAAGAGGGGTTGCGGTCAAAGCAAAATGACAGGCACAAGCCATTACTTTGAGCAACTTAAGCCTACCGTAACCGTCACATCCTCAATACCTTGTGCTGCCAAGACACCTATCTCTAACGCAGCCAAATATACCAACGCCATAGCCCGCACCACACGCGCTGGCAAGGCTGGCGATTGGGTCGAGTACCGATTTACCGAGCCACTCAAGTGTCGCCAAATAGAGGCCCAAACGGGTCATATACACCTCCGTCGCTGCCACTTCCTGAACGGATATGTAGAGGTAAGTCACGACGGCAAGCAATTCACCCGCGTAGCCGACCTTACCGACGGCGGGGCAACCATACACCCAACCGCACCTATCCACGCCCTGCGCATAGTGGCAACCTCTCGCACCGATGCCGAAAATCAGGTGGTCTTTCAGTCGCTCAAGATAAAGTAACACTTGTTTCACGGGGCGTCTTATTGTGGAACACTTGAAACAAGTGGAATCAATGAAACACGACCATTGCGGTTTTGAGATGACCTACGGTCATTAAGTCAAAAGGGGGCAAAACCTTAGCAAGCGAGCTTGCAGGTCAACCCCCTTTTGTCTTACCCCACGGGGCAACACAAACCCGAGAACGCGCTATCTAAAAATATAAATGATATTGACATTCCCCCTAAATCCCCCTTTGACCCACCTAAAGGTGGCTCTTTCTCCTCGCGGCTCGGCATAGAGTACAAGCACTCTCTGCTCTCGCTCCGCAGCGTCGGTTGGAAAAAGGGGGCTTAGTCGCTTCGCTCCGGGTGCGCGAATAGAGGTTGTGCGAGGCTAACGCACCACAACCGCTCTGGAGTACGGCTGAC
>JAFNYE010000193.1 GCA_017383345.1 Alistipes sp.
GACAAGGGACCTTCTGCCCGCTCCATACAGATTGAGTTAGCGCCATTTACCCTTATCGGGGCAACAACTCGTAGTGGTTTGCTCACATCGCCTCTGCGCGCACGATTTGGCATAACCTGCCATTTGGAGTACTACGATGCTAAGGTTCTCAACCGCATCGTTAAGCGTTCCGCCTCAATATTGGGCATATCTATTGACGATGACGCAGCAACAGAACTTGCACTGCGCTCACGCGGAACACCCCGCATTGCCAACGCACTATTGCGCCGAGTACGCGACTTTGCAATGGTCAAAGGCGAGGGCCATATAGACCTCGATATCACTCGTGTGGCGCTTGACGCGCTCAACATTGACTCGCGCGGTCTTGACCAGATGGACAACAAGATACTGGCAACCATCATTGCCAAATTTGGCGGTGGACCTGTTGGCCTTAATACAATAGCCACAGCCGTAAGCGAGGAGGCCGGCACTTTGGAGGAGGTATATGAGCCTTTCCTGATAAAGGAGGGTTTCCTAAAGCGCACACCTCGAGGCCGAGAGGTTACCGAACTTGCTTATCAGCACTTAGGTATTATTCCTGAAGTAAAAGACGGAGAGCTATTTTAGCCCTCCGCCTTTTATTATTACACCCGTATTCTACCCAAACAGCTCCTCAAGTCGCTCAATAGTAAGTCCCTCGAATGACGGGAAGATATGCTTCACACCCGACGGAGTCAAATCCTCAGCTGCTGCAGTAGTACTCAAAGCAACAACATTACAGCCGGCATTAAATCCAGCCTTGAGACCTGAGAGTGCATCCTCAAAAACTACACACTCTTCCGGCTTAAGACCCAATGCATCACAAGCTCGCAAGAAAATCTCAGGATGAGGCTTACAATTAGTAACATCGTCGCCGCAGATATAACCTTCAAGTTTATCGGCAAGATTAGCCTCATTCCAAATCATCTCTGCGTTAATACGCGGAGCAGCGGAGCCAATATAACACTTTACGCCCTTAGCCTTTGCATCAGCCAAAAGTTCCTCCAAACCATCTGTAAGGCGGACATTTCCCGAGTATAACTCGCGATAGATTGCCTCCTTTTCATCTGATAGATATTGGTGGCCATATTTCTCAATAACCCACGGCTCGACTACATTATCAAATATCTCATCATTATGACGGCCATAAAACTTATTGGACACAGGTTGCACATACTCAAAACCACAACGCTCTGCCAAAGTCTTAAATGCACGCATATGGAACGGCATATTTTGGATAAGTGTGCCGTCTAAATCAAAAATCAGTCCCTTTATCATAGTTTGTTTAATAAATAGTTTTTCAACCTCATCGAAACTCAGCGACATATCCTCTACAGTACCTATGGCTGTAGGTAAAATAATGTGCACCCTCTCGCCCACACGCTTCTTATCCTTACGAATAGCCTTCAACAATTTATCTATTGGCTCAGGCAGACATATCGGCAAATTATACCTCTCGCACAGAGCCATAATGCGCTGCAAATCCTCGTGTGAGAGTTTACCCATACGCTCTGCCACCTCAGCCACACAACACAACCCTGCCGCTACAGCCTCGCCGTGGTTATACACGCGAGTACTCTTTTCAATAGCGTGACCGATAGTATGGCCCAAGTTGAGCACGCGGCGCAGACCCTTTTCGCGTTCATCTGTTGCAACAACATCTATTTTAACCTTTAACGCCGCCTCAACAACCGAAGCCAAGAGTGCGCTATCGGCACGAAGTTGTTCGAAGCTATGCGACTCCAATAGCGCAAAAAGTGCAGGATCGGCAATAACTGCCGCTTTGATTATCTCGGCAAGACCTGCACGAAATTCTCTATCAGAGAGAGTTGCAAGCAAAGCCGAGTCACAGATAACAAAATCTGGCTGGGAGAATGTTCCGACCATATTCTTATACCCACCCACATTAACTCCGTTCTTACCTCCTACAGAGGCATCAACTTGAGCTAAGAGCGTTGTAGGGATAAAGCCGAAATCTACTCCGCGCATATAGGTTGAAGCGACAAAACCCGTAATATCGGTAACAATGCCGCCACCGATACCGAGAATAAAGGTAGAGCGATCGGCCGACATCTCCATAAGGCGATTATAAATCATCTCAAGGGTTGCAAAGCTCTTAGCCTGCTCGCCCAAAGCGATAACAATATGCTCGTACGAAGAGATAAGCGCCGGATGGCAACGATGAACATTACTGTCGGTTATCACTATAACCCTGCGTTTTTCAAGTAGCTGAGGCAACAACTCCGCCACGCTACCCATATAGACTCTACTATTCGCAACACCATTAATCATAATCGACCAACAATAAGGATGATTTGTTAGGCAAAAATAATACAATTTTCGTAGAAATTTGTTAACTTTGCGCGTTAAATATCTTTTTTATGCAAAAACTTAGAAATATCGCAATCATCGCCCATGTTGACCACGGCAAAACAACCCTTGTCGATAAGATGATTATGGCGGGCAATCTGCTCCGCGAGGCTTCAAAAACGGGCGAACTTGTTCTTGACAACAACGACCTTGAGCGCGAGAGAGGTATTACCATTCTCTCCAAAAATGTGTCGGTTATATACAAAGATTACAAAATCAACATTATCGACACCCCGGGTCACGCCGACTTTGGTGGCGAGGTAGAGCGTGTGCTTAATATGTGCGACGGCGTACTGCTTTTGGTTGACGCCTTTGAGGGAACTATGCCTCAGACCCGCTTTGTACTCCAAAAAGCCCTCAGCCTCGGCAAGAAGCCTATCGTTGTAATCAACAAAGTCGATAAGCCTAATTGTCGTCCAGAAGTGGTTAACGAGCAGGTGTTTGACCTTATGTTCACTCTCGACGCAACCGAGGAACAACTCGACTACAAGACCATATACGGCTCGGCAAAGCAGGGCTGGATGTCACACAAGTGGAACGAAAAGACCGACTCTATCCAACCTCTTCTTGACGCCATTATTGACGAGATACCCGAGCCTCAAGTTAGCGAGGGTACTCCGCAGATGCTCATAACATCGCTTGAATACTCCTCATATATCGGCCGTATTGCCGTAGGTAAGCTCACCCGTGGTTCACTCACATCGGGTCAGATTGTAACATTAGCAAAGCGCGACGGCGTAACTAAAGTTAAGACTAAAATCAAGGAGCTAATGGTCTTTGAGGGTCTTGGCAAAAAGAAGGTCGAAAAGGTTGAGTGCGGTGAAATATGCGCACTTGTCGGTATTGACGGTTTTGAGATTGGCGACACCATTTGCGATGCCGAAAATCCGGAGCCGCTGCCTCCAATCAAGATTGACGAGCCAACAATGTCTATGCTCTTTACAATCAACAACTCCCCATTCTTTGGCAAGGACGGCAAGTTTGTAACCTCTCGCCACATCAAGGAGCGCCTCGACCACGAGCTTGAGAAAAATCTCGCTCTGCGTGTAGAGCCTGGACTCAATGCCGACTCCTTCATCGTCTATGGTCGTGGTGTGTTGCACCTCTCAGTGCTTGTAGAGACTATGCGCCGCGAGGGATATGAGTTGCAGGTAGGTCAGCCAAAGGTTATCATCAAGGAGATTGACGGTCGCAAGTGCGAGCCTATTGAGGAGATGACAATCGACTGTCCTGACGAGGTCGCAGGCACAGCCATCGAACTCTCCACCCGTCGCAAGGGCGTTCTGACCAATATGGAGTCATCAAACGGCCGTACCCGATTGGAGTTCGATATCCCATCACGCGGTATTATCGGTTTGCGTTCCAATATGCTTACAGCTACTGCGGGCGAGGCCATTATGTCGCACCGCCTTAAGGGCTTTGAGCCTTATGTGGGCGATATAGAGATGCGCACCAACGGCTCTATCATCGCTTCGGAGACAGGAACTGCCTACGCCTACTCTATCGACAAACTTCAGGACAGAGGCAAATTCTTCATCTCTCCGATGGAGGAGGTCTATATGGGTCAGGTTATCGGCGAACATACCCGTGGCAATGACATCACTGTCAATGTAACAAAGTCAAAGCAGTTGACCAATATGCGTGCTTCAGGCTCTGACGAGAAGGCCTCTATCGCACCTCCAAAGATTTTCTCACTTGAGGAGGCATTAGAGTACATCAAGGAGGATGAGTATGTAGAGATTACTCCTAAAGCTATGCGTCTGCGCAAAATTTTGCTCAACGAGGTTGACCGCAAGCGTGCAGCAAAGTAGAACAAACTAAAACCACCCTATATGAAACACTTGATTTTTGCAATTATGGCAACAGTAACACTTTGTGGATGTGCAAGCACTCCTCAGGAGCAGAGCAATCCGCCTAAGGTTTATATGACAACCGACATTTCAGCCGAGGGTCTTGTAAAGGTTTATGATGCGTTAGGCGTAGAGGCTCAAGGCAATGTAGCTATCAAAATCAGCACCGGCGAGCCGGGCGGACACAACTACCTCAAGCCTGCTCTTATCAAAAATCTTGTACAAAAGGTTAACGGTACAATCGTAGAGTGCAACACAGCATACGCAGGTCGTCGCAACACTACAGAGGCTCACCTTGAGGCTGCTCGCGAGCACGGATTTTTCGATATCGCCAATGTTGACATTATGGATGCAGAGGGTGAAATTAAAATTCCCGTAAAGGATACAACTCACCTCAAGTACAATATTGTGGGCAAAAATATCGCCAACTACAACTTTATGATCAACCTTGCCCACTTCAAGGGTCACGCAATGGGTGGCTTTGGCGGTGTGCTGAAGAACCAGTCTATCGGCAACGCATCTTCACGCGGTAAGGCCTACATCCACTCAGCCGGTCGCAACGAAGAGGTGGCAAAGATTTGGAAGTTCACAGATGACCAGATTGGCTTTATTGAGTCTATGGCAGCTGCCGCACAATCTATCCACGACTACTTTGGCCAGGGCGAGCGAATTGTCTATATCAATGTAATGAACAATATGTCTATTGACTGCGACTGCTGCAGCGCCCCTGCCGATCCTCTCCTCAAGGATGTAGGTATTTTGGCATCAACCGACCCTGTAGCGTTAGACCAGGCTTGCCTCGACATTGTCTTCAATATCAAGCCTTCCGAGGGTAACGACAATGGTCCACTCCTGGAGCGCATCGCTTCAAAGCACGGCACACACATCGTTGACTACGCTGAGCAGATTGGTTTAGGCTCAAAGAAATACGAGCTTGTAAACATCGACTGAATAGCGCAGAAACGCACCGTAGAGCGTATTATCAGCACCCATCCTGCTGCAAGGCTGCAAGATATATACAAAAGTTCGTTCCAAGACTACTTTGGAGTATCTCACGCCCTTGCCGAAAGGAGTGCTATCGAGCGATATATCGTTAAAGAAATCGAGCAGGCAACACGCTTTGAGGAGTCTTATAGCGAGCCGTGCGGATGGCGTAACAACTTTGTACGCATCAATCTCAAGGCTGTAAAGGATGGCAAAATCAGTGTCGCCGAACTTGCCGATGCATTTATCGGTAGCGCCAACACTCCCGAAGGTGCAAATATGGAGAGCTGGAAGTGTGAATGGCACAATATAGAGCGAGCTGTAAGAGAACTATACCCTAACCTTGAGGGATTTAAGCAAGACTCGGTTGCCATCGAGCAGATGTTTGCCCAAGGCAGATATGTTGTTCATCACAGTCGGATATACAACCAAATGTATGAGCCTCACTACCGCATTGTGAGCAAAGAGGAGTATAACAAACTAAAAGATAAACTAAAATGAGAAAACTATTAATTACTTTGGTAGCCGTCCTCGGCTTGAGCGCCATAGCAACAGCTCAAGATGTAACGGGCACAATCCGTACAACCGACGGCACCCCTATTGCTGGCGTTGTGGTAACAGATGGCCACACCGTAATGACCACCGATACAGAGGGTCGCTATGCCTTCAATCGCCACGAAGAGGCGGCCTATGTATATTACTCACTGCCGGCAGAGTATCGCGTACCTTTGCGCCAGGGGCACCCTTGTTTTTACAAGAAGCTCACAGACGACAAGGTTTACGACTTTGTTCTTCAGCCACTCAAGGGTGGCAAGGAGGATAAATTCCGCCTTGTAATGGTTGCAGACCCACAGTGCCAAAATCTGCGTCATGTCTATCGTTTCCACTCGGAGACTGCTCCCGATTTGAAAAAGACCGTAAAGAAGACTAAGACTCCTTGTTACGCTATCTCTCTGGGAGATATTGTCTATTCTGAGGGACCACGCAACGCCAACTACCTTATGCCAATGATTAAGGAGGAGATGCGTGCCGAGAATATCGGTATGCCTATGTTCCAGACAATCGGCAACCACGACTGCGACTATGAGCCTGTGGCAATTGGCAAGCGCAACTCGACTCCAACAGTCCGTTTGCAGCGTATGTTCGAGGCGACATTCGGCCCAATCAACTACTCCTGGAACCGCGGCGATGTGCATATCGTATCAATGAACGACATTGTTTATGACGACATAAACAACTTCAAAAAGTATCACGGAGACTTTACACCAGAACAAGTTGAGTGGCTCCGAAAGGACTTAAGCTATGTTTCAAAGGATAAGATGGTTATTCTCTGCGTTCATATTCCGCTTGAGCATATGCGCAAAAGCAAGAATGTGCAGGCAGTTTTGGCTATGATGAAGGAGTTTGCCGAGGCTAAGATTATGTCGGGCCACACCCACTACTCTCGCCGTTTCACACACAAGAACGGCATCCACGAGTATATCTTCGGTGCTGCATCAGGCTGCTGGTGGTGGAGCAATAACAATGGCGACGGAACACCTAACGGTTACGGACTTATTGATATTGACGGCAACAAGGTTGTTGACCACCGTTATAAGAGTACAGGCTTTGATATCGACTACCAATTGCGCGTATATCGCGGCAATGCAACCTTCGGAGGCAAGCACGAGCAGCCACAGTTACCATTTGGTGCAGACAAGATTTTGGCGAATGTATGGTTTGCCCATACCGATTGGAAAATTGAGGTATTTGAGGATGGTAAACTCTCAGGCGAGATGACCAAGATGAAGGCCTCCCCATTCCGTGGCGACGAGCATCCATCACTCACATCAAGCAAAGACTGGTGGGCTATCGGCTATAACACAGGCGTTGTAGGTCGAGGCCACAAGAAGGGCAGCACACGCAAAAACTACTGCTCTCCTTGCCACCACATGTATATCTACACCCTCAAAAATCCTAACGCGAAGGTTAAGGTTGTCGTTACCGACGACAAGGGTCGCAAGTACACTTGCAGCCACATAATCGAGGGTCCTGAGTACGAGTTGGCTGCACCTCCTGTATATAAAGTTTCAGAGGTTTGGTAATCTCTTATAAATATAGGTATAGTGTCGGGTAGATTTTACCCGACATTTTTTTTGCAAAATATTGACAAAAAAATTTGGAAGTTTGAGGAATTATATTGTATCTTTGTGATATCAAAATGATATCATAGTAAACACTTAAAACTTTACGGTTATGAACAACAAAAATTTCACTTATTCAGGTTGGAAACTCAATGGTTTTCTTGCACTCTTAATCAACCTTGCACTTGTAGGTGTTGCAATTTGGTTATTTGTTGAGTTGGTAAACCGCGAGGAGTTTGGCGGATTGCTCTTTGCCGGTGTATGGGTAGCTGTTATTGCAGCAATTATTATGGCTTGCGGTTACAAGATGCTTGAGCCAAACGAGGCTCGCGTATTGCTCTTCTTCGGCAACTATCGCGGTACTTTCTATGAAACAGGTTTCTGGTGGATTAACCCATTTATGAGCGCCAAGAAGCTCTCACTTCGCGCTCGCAACCTCAATGTTGACCCTATCAAGGTTAACGACAAAGCAGGAAATCCTATTATGATTGGATTGGTGCTTGTTTGGAAAATTAAGAACGAGGGTGCATACAAGGCTGTGTTTGAGATTGACGCTCCGGCTGAGGTTGGCACAATAACAACATCTACCACCCGTATGAACATCCTTGAGAACTTCGTTGCAGTACAGTCAGACTCTGCTTTGCGTCAGGTTGCAGGTATGTATGCATACGATGAGAACTCAAACAATAGCGAGGGTGAGATTACTCTGCGCTCAGGAGGTGATGAGATTAACGACCGCCTTACCGACGAGCTTAACGAGCGTCTTGCAATGGCCGGCATCGAGGTTATGGAGGCACGCCTCAACTACCTTGCTTATGCACCTGAGATTGCTGCAGCAATGCTTCGTCGCCAGCAGGCTGACGCTATCATCTCAGCTCGCGAGAAGATTGTTGAGGGTGCCGTATCAATGGTTAAGATTGCTCTTGAGCGTCTCTCTACCGAGGAGGTTGTCGAGCTTGACGAGGAGCGCAAGGCTGCAATGGTAAGCAACCTTTTGGTTGTTCTCTGCGCAGATGAGGCTGCACAACCTGTAGTAAACACAGGCACACTACATAACTAAACCTTTTACCCCGTTCATTTATGGCTACCAAAGAGAGTAATACTCGCAGTTTTGTGCTACGCATTGACGCCGAAACGATGGATGCAATCGAGAAGTGGGCGGAGGATGAGTTTCGTAGCACTAACGGACAGCTACAATGGATAATTGCCGAGGCTTTGCGCAAAGCAGGGCGCAAGCCTCGCGCAAAAAAGAGTAAAACCGAAAACCAGGAGTAACGGCTATGAAAAAGATAGTGAACTCAGGAAAATATTCCATCGGCAAGTTCAAGCCTCGCAAAGATGATGAGTTTACCTTGTGCGAAATACTTGCGATGTGTTGTGCGACATTGGTCTTTATAGCTGTGTCCATAGATCACGAAAAAATCTCCAATATCTGCCTTATAACGGCTATCGTTCTATATTTCATAGCGGTAATACTCAACTTTAGGAAGATACCGTCTCTCACCAAATGGCGCGAATGTTCGTATATTACCGGAGCCGCTGCAGTTGCATGGACGGCAGTACCTCTAATTCAATACTTCACAAAAGAGAATCAGAGCCTTACAATGATTTATATCGCCATCAGCTCGATTGTTATGTGGGTTGTAACCGCGCTGTGCGTACGCAAATGGATTAATGCGAGTATGGCACAAATAGAGGCACAACAACTTAAAGGCAAGACGCGGTTCTTTGGCTGGGGTAGTAAAGGTCGCAAACTCGTTGTTCCCGATGTAGAGGATGGTAGATTGCAATGGGCAGACTTTACCCTCTGCCTTGCCTATGCTATTCTTACGGGTGCCGAAAAGATTTAGTTACAATATCATTATAGTAACAAGGTTTTCTCAACGCACCCCACGAAAGTTAAACCATTTAACCAACAATAAAACCACAATAGTTACCAATAATCCCAGATATCTTCAAACATCCAAGTTATTGGTAACCATTTCA
>JAFNYE010000194.1 GCA_017383345.1 Alistipes sp.
AACAGGCCACCTTATGTACTCTCGCTTCTGGAATATGTTCCTCTACGACTTGGGTTATGTTTGCGAGAACGAGCCATTCAAGAAGCTGGTAAACCAGGGCATGATTCAGGGCCGCTCAAACTTTGTATATCGTGTAGTGGGCACAAATCAGTTCGTATCGTACAACTTGCGCGAGCAGTATCAGACACAGAAAATTCATGTCGATGTAAATATCGTTAAGAACGACATTCTCGACCTTGAGGCGTTCCGCAACTGGTTGCCTGAGTTCAAGGAGGCAGAGTTTATCCTTGAGAACGGTCAGTATATCTGCGGTTGGGAGATTGAGAAGATGTCCAAGTCGATGTTCAATGTGGTCAACCCTGACTATATCATCGAGCAGTATGGTGCCGACACATTGCGTATGTACGAGATGTTCCTCGGTCCTCTTGAGCAGGCTAAACCGTGGGATACTAACGGCATTGACGGTGTCCACAAGTTCCTGCGCCGCTTCTGGCGTTTGTTCCACAACCGCAACAACGAGTGGACCGTAAACGACGAGCAGCCTACCGAGAAGGAGCTCAAGACCCTGCACAAGACTATCAAAAAGATCCGCGAGGATATCGAAAACTTCTCTTTCAACACATCGGTTGCAGCCTTTATGATTTGCATCAACGAGCTGGGCGAGTGCCACAAGCGCGCAATCATCGAGCCGCTGACCATTCTGCTCGCTCCATTTGCTCCACACATCACCGAGCAGTTGTGGAGTATGCTTGGTCACGAGGAGTCTATCTTCAACGCCGCATACCCTGTTTGCGAGGAGAAGTACTTGGTTGAGAGCAGCTTTGAGTACCCTATTATGATTAACGGCAAGCTCCGCTGCAAGCAGGTTTACCCGCTCAGTGCAACCCCTGCCGAGCTTCAGGCCGATGTTGTCAACAAGGAGGAGGTGCAGCGTTGGCTTGAGGGTGCTGCACCAAAGAAGATTATCGTTGTTCCGGGCAAGATTATCAACATTGTAAAGTAATGAAACGCCTATTGACCCTTATCCTCTCTTTAGCCGTAGCACTCACCGCTACGGCTCAGAGAAGGGTTGTCGCCACAGCAGAGCAGAGCGGTGCTGACGAGGTTGTTCAATATTGGAACAACTCTACCGCGCCACACTCCAACGGCATTACCGATGACGAGACGATAGACGATAAGCTCAATATGAGCCAAACCACCTATACCGACCTATACATCTACAAAGCCGACCCCGCAAAGGCCACGGGTCAGGGTGTAGTTGTCATCCCCGGCGGTGGTTACTATAAGCTCTCGATGCTCTACGACGGCTTTATGATTGCCAAATATCTCCGTTCTATAGGCGTTACGGCTATCATCGTTAAGTACCGTCTTCCAAACGGCAACCGCGAAGTCCCAATCGAGGATGCCGTAGCGGGCTTGCGCTATATGCGCACCGAGGGTCATAAGTGGGGCGTTGACCCCAAGCAGGTAGGTATGCTCGGAAGCTCGGCAGGTGGACACCTGACGGCACTTGCAACCCATAGTCTGCCCGTTGAGGAGCGACCTAAGTTCAACATCCTCATATACCCATCTACAAGTGGCGATATGTGGTCGAACTATCGTCTGCAAAACTGTTTTGAGCGTCTGCTGGGCAAATGGCGCACACAGGTTGACATAGAGAATAACTCTTGCGAAAACCTTGTCACCCCTAACACTCCGCCAACACTATTGCTCCACACCCACGAGGATACAACCGTGCCGTCAACCAGCTCAACATCGTACTATAAGGCACTCAAGTGCCACGGTGTTCGCTCGGCACTCTACCTCTACCCTACGGGTGCGCACGGCTGGGCTGGTCACGACGAGTGGCACTATGCCGAGCCTTGTAAGGAGGCTATACGCGACTGGCTTGAGATTGAGAGAAACCGCAAATAACCAACCTAATTTATAGACCTATGAGGAGATTTCTAACCTTAATTCTCGTGGCGGGTATATTTTCCACCGCCGCGGCACAAAAGAGGGTTGTCGTATCGCTTGAGGATAGCGGCGCTGACGAGATTGTCCACTATTGGGACAACTCTACCGCACCACACTCGAACGAGATTACTGCCGACGAGCAGATGAACTACAAGTTCGATATGACCCTCACCTCATCCACCGACTTTTACATCTACAAGGCCGACCCTGCAAAGGCTACGGGTCAGGCAGTAGTAATTGTTCCAGGTGGTGGATACTACAAGCTATCAATGAAGTATGACGGCTTTATGATTGCCCAATACCTTCGCTCAATTGGTGTAAGCGCTATTGTTGTCAAGTACCGACTGCCAAACAACGGTCACCGCGAGGTTGCTCTTGAGGATGCACAGGCGGGTCTGCGTTTTATGCGCACCCAGGGCGTTAAGTGGGGCGTTGACCCAAAGCAGGTGGGTATTCTCGGATGCTCGGCTGGAGGTTACCTCGCCGGCCACGCATCGACCGTCACACCTGATGACGAGAAGCCCGCTTTCTCTATCCTTATCTACCCCGTTATCTCGGGTATGACCCGCAGTCGCCACCGTGGCACCTTCGGTCAGATGCTCGGCGAGGGTAGAACACATAGTGAACAAGAGGCATACACGCTCGAGAACCTTGTCAGCGCAACAACACCGCCGACACTGCTTCTGCACACTCACGACGATGTGACTGTAGAATCGACACACGCCACAACTTACTACAAGGCCCTGAAGTATTATGGCGTCAAGGCCTCTTTGCGCATTTTCCCTACAGGCAAGCACGGCTGGGCCGGTCACGATGACTATTTCTACGCAGAGCCTATCAAGGAGGCAATAGCAGATTGGTTGAAAATTATGTACAAACCCAAAAATAACTAACCTATGAAGAGATTTATTTTTCTACTTATCTTCGTCGCATCCCTCCTTTCGACATCTGCTCAAACAACCAAGCAGATAGAGATTGGAGCAGACGAGATTGTCACTTTGTGGGACAACAGCACCGCAAAGTACTCCAACCAGATGGAGAAGGACGAGAAGGTCATCTCAGGCCGCAAGTTCTACAACACCTCCTCGGCAGACCTCTACATCTTTCATCCCGACAAGAAGAACGACACGGGCGTATCTATTGTCATCTACCCGGGTGGCAGCTATCGCTATGTCGGCTTCTCTACCCACTTTATCAACTGGTGCAAAGCCAACGGCATTACTGCGGCAATGCTGAAGTATCGTGTACCAAACTTTGGCCACAACCAGGCTACACTTGAGGATGCAACAGGCGCTGTTGAGTATATGCGCGCAAATGCCGAGCGACTCAACATCGACCCAACAAAGGTTGGCGTTGCAGGCTGTTCAGCAGGTGGTCACCTTGCAGCGTGGGTATCAAATGCTATGGCAGATGACCGCAAGCCTGCCTTTGCAATGCTCTTCTGCGGCTCGATGCTCCGCGACGAGTATTATGTAACAATGAGTGCCAATATGAACCTTATGGGTAAGGATGTAACTCCTGCTGAGGCAAAGCAACTCACCCTCACCAACCTGGTTACAAAGAACACTCCTCCGACACTCATTCTCCTCTGCCACGACGACAATGTTGTACGCCCATTTAGCTCAACAAAGTACTACGCCGCTCTCAAGCGTCACGGTGTGCCTGCATCTATGCACATCTACCCTTCAGGCGGACACAGCTGGTGGAGCAATCGCAAGTGGCAGTACCGCGAACAGTGGCTCAACGCTGTAAGCGACTGGTTGAAAATTCAGACACAACCTAAAGAGAAATAAAAGTTATGAAATCTCTATTAATTGCCCTTTTCGCAGTTTTTACAGCCCTTTCGGCTTCGGCTCAAAAGGTTGTTACTGTCAACACCTCGGCTGACGAGATTGTTCACCTCTGGAACAACACCACAGCCAAGCACTCCAACTGTATGGAGAAGGATGAGCTGATAAAGAGCAAGTATAAGGTTTACAACACCTCTTCTACCGAACTCTACATCTTCACCCCTCCAAAGCATAAGGCTACAGGCTACACTGTTGTCATCTACCCTGGTGGAGGCTATCGCTACCTGAGTTTCCCTACCACTTTTCCTGAGTGGTTGCGCGACAATGGCATTACCGCCGTGGTTGTAAAGTACCGTCTGCCAAACTACGGGCATAGCGACGCAATGCTTGAGGATGCTATCGGTGCTATTGACTATATGCGCAAGAATGCCGAGAAGTACAATATCGACCCTTATAAGATTGGCGTGTGCGGAAACTCTGCAGGCGGACATCTCGCAGCGTGGGTATCAAACATTATGGAGGATGGCAGCAAGCCTCATTTTACAATCCTTGTTTACGGATCTCCTACCCGCAACGAGTATCACAATAGCTACAACGCAAACCAGATTATGTTCGGCCACAATGTTACACCTGCGCAGGTAGATTCTGCCTCGACAGAAGAGCTTGTAGGCCCGACAACGCCTCCTGCTCTTTTGTTCCACTCGGATGACGATACAACAGTAAGACCTTTTGCCTCAACAGCATACTACAAAGCACTCAAACAATATGGTATCCCTGCATCTATGCACATCTACCCTTCGGGTGGTCACGGCTGGTCAGGCCGTATGAAGTGGGAGTATCGCCAGCAGTGGTTGGATGCTATAAAAGATTGGTTTGAGGTGCTTAAAAAGAATGACAATAAAAAATAGGCTATGAAAAAGTTACTTATGCTGATAGCTGCAACGGCAAGCCTTACACTATCGGCTCAGAATGTCAAAATCGAGTCGAGTGCTGACGAGGTTATAACCATCTGGAATAACGACACTGCGCCTCACTCAAGCCTCGACCCAAAACCCGAGGTGGCAGTAAAGCGTGGAAGTGGTTATAAGGTAACACACACCTCCGAGACTGTTTTTTACCTCTTCAAGGCCAAAAATCCAACGGGTCACGCTATAGCGCACTTCCCCGGAGGTGCCTACCAGTCGGTAAACCTCAACTTCGGTATGGCAGAGTGGCTGCGCGACAACGGCATCACCACTATCATTGTAAAGTACCGCCTGCCAAACGGCCATCAGGAGGTACCTCTTGAGGATGCTAAGGCAGCCGTAAACTATCTGCGCGACAATGCCGAGCGCCTGGGTGTTGACACTAATAAGGTGGGTGTTAGCGGCAACTCGGCGGGAGGCCACCTTGCAGCGTGGTGCTCCAATGTGCTTACAGGAGAGGACAAGCCCAACTTTACAATCCTCATCTATCCCGTTATCAGCGGCACGATGTGGTCGGGTCGCCCACAGCAGGGAACAATTGAGGCGCTTTTGGGTAAGTGGCGCACCGATGTTGATGTAGCAAATATCTCGTGTGATATGTTGGTTACAGAGCAGACACCTCCGGCGTTGCTGCTCCATAGTGACGACGATATTCTGGCTACAACAGCCAACTCGACGCTCTACTACAAGGCTCTCAAGCATCACGGCGTAAAGGCGTCGATGCACATCTACCCTTCGGGTGGACACGGCTGGTTTGGTCGCGACAAGTGGGAGTATCGCAAGCAGTGGCTTGAGGCAATAAAGGAGTGGGTACAATCGCTATAAGAGAGTACGAATATGAAAAAGTTTATTCTTTATATCACGCTCAGCGTTGTAGCAACCTCTGCCTTTGCTCAGCAAACAAAGGTCGAGAACGGTGCGGACGAGGTAATTGTCTGCTGGGACAACACCACAGCTCCACACTCAAACAACGACAACAACCCTGAGCAGTACTACATCACCGAGACGGGCAGCGTACGCTTTACCACCTCAAACGAGACGGTATTCTACCTCTTCAAGGCTGCAAAGCCGACAGGTCACAGCGTCGCTATCTTCCCAGGTGGCGGATACAAAAATGTAAATGTAGGCTTCAGCGTGGCTAAGTGGCTCAGCCAAAACGGCATTACCGCTATGGTTGTAAAGTACCGCTTGCCTAATGGCGTACGCGAGGTACCTCTTGAGGACGCGGGCGCAGCGGTTGCCTTCCTTCGTCGCAATGCAGAGCGTTTAGGCATTGACCCTAATAAGATTGGTGTGAACGGCAGCTCGGCAGGTGGTCACTTGGCAGCGTGGTGCTCGGCAGCGCTTGAGGGCGAGTCCAAGCCTAACTTTGCGGTGCTTCTCTACCCTGCAACCAACGCCGAGATTTGGGGTTGTAAGACTCTCTGGAGTTGCTTTGATGAGCTTTTGGGCCATTGGCGCACACAGGTCGATATTGAGAACCACTCAATACAAAACCTTGTCAACGCACAGACTCCGCCGACTCTTATTCTCCACAGTCACGACGACAGCATCGCCCCTGTGTATGGCGCAACATCCTACTACAAAGCGCTCAAGCAGCACGGCGTAAAGGCGTCAATGCATATCTATCCCTCGGGAGACCACGGCTGGCGCGGTGTAAAGGATTTTGAGTACCGCAAGCAATGGATGGATGCAACCCTTGAGTGGATTTTATCATTTTAACGAAAAACAATAACAAATACTAAAACATAAACACTATGAAAAAGATTTTTATGATGATTGCAGCAGCAACAATGGCAATCAATGCTTCGGCACAGAAGACCATTACTCTTTCAATTCAGGAGAGTGGCGCAGACCAGATTATCACCAACTTCTGGAACAACGAGAAGGCTCCTCACTCAAACTGCGAGACTCGCGACGAGGAGATTAACGCTCGCAAGCACTTCTCTAAGACATCGCAGACCGACTTCTACATCTACAAGGCAGACCCTGCAAAGGCTACAGGTCAGGGTATCGTAGTTCTCCCTGGTGGTGGCTACAGCAAGGTTTGTATCGCTCACGAGGGCTTTGAGATTGCAAAGTTCTACCGCGACCTGGGTATCACCGCCGTGGTTGTTAAGTATCGTCTTCCAAACCTCGGCCACAAAGAGGTACCGCTTGAGGATGCACAGGCTGCACTCAAGTTCTTGCGCACAAAGGGCAAGAAGTGGGGCGTTGACCCTAAGCAGGTAGGTATCTGCGGTAGCTCGGCAGGTGGTCACTTGGCAGCTTACACCTCAACTTTTACCCCTGATAAGGATAAGCCTGCTTTCTCGGTTCTCTTCTACCCTGTAATCACAGGTACTACTTGGGCAACACACCAGAATACCTTCCAGTATCTGCTCGGCAAGGACCGCACAAAGAATGAGCAGGAGTACTACTCTCTCGAGAACCGTGTAACCACAACTACACCTCCAACAATTTTGCTCCTCTCTGATGACGACCTGACAGTTCCACCAATCAGCTCAATTCTCTACTATGAGGCCCTTAAGGCTAATGGCGTGCCTGCAACAATGCACATCTACCCTTCAGGTGGTCACGGCTGGTGCGGTCATAAGGAGTTCAAGTACGACAAGCAGTACAAGGATGCACTTGCAGACTTCCTCAAAATTCAGAGCAAGAAGGCTGCTGAGGCAAACGCAAAGAAGGCAAAGAAGTCTAAGAAATAATTTCGTATAACACAGGAAGGCTCTTTGTGTAGAGCCTTCCACAAAACAATCTATAATGGCAGAAAATTCAATATTAATGCGCCTTGACGGCCTCAAAATCAAGTATGAGGAGTTGGGACAGAAGCTGACTGACCCTGAGGTTATTGCCGATGTTAAGGCGTTTGTTCAGTTCAACAAAGAGTATCGCGAGTTAGAGCCTATCATCGAGACAGCCGACCGCTATCGTAAAGCGCTGAGCGACCTTGCCAATGCCAAAGATATCTTGGCAAACGAGAAGGATGAGGAGTTCCGCGAGATGGCGCGTATGGAGATAGCCGACCTTGAGCCTGCGATTGCTCAGATGGAGGAGGATATCAAGCTGCTCCTTATCCCTAAAGATCCACAGGATGCGAAGAATGCCGTTCTCGAAATTCGTGGCGGTACCGGTGGTGACGAGGCGGCTCTGTTTGCCGGCGATTTGATGCGTATGTACTCAAAGTATATCGAGTCAAAGGGTTGGCGATTTGAGATTACATCCTTCTCTGAGGGCGCTGTAGGTGGCTACAAGGAGGTTATTATGAAGGTTACAGGCAACAATGTCTATGGAACGCTCAAGTATGAGTCGGGTGTTCACCGTGTACAGCGTGTACCTCAAACCGAGACTCAAGGTCGCGTTCACACCTCTGCTGCATCGGTAGCAGTACTACCTGAGGCAGACGAGTTCGATGTAGAGGTTTCGTGGAACGATATTCGCAAGGATATCTTCTGTGCTTCAGGCCCTGGTGGACAGTCGGTTAATACAACCTACTCGGCTATCCGTCTGACCCACATCCCTACAGGTATCGTTGTGCAGTGTCAGGATCAGAAGTCGCAGATCAAGAACACCGAGAAGGCATTTGAGGAGCTTCGTACCCGTATCTTCAACCTCGAGTACCAAAAATACCTCGATGAGATTGCATCAAAGCGTAAGACCCTCGTTTCTACAGGCGACCGTTCGGCTAAAATTCGTACCTACAACTATCCGCAGGGCCGAATTACCGACCACCGCATCAACTACACCATCTACAACCTCGGCGCCTTTATGGACGGCGACATTCAGGATTGCATCGACCACCTTATCGTTGCTGAGAATGCCGAGCGCCTCAAGGAGCAGGAGTTGGGTTAATAGCTACGACTATGACAAAAATTCTGCCGTTAATATTTGCTGCTGCTCTGCTGTGGTTTAATGCCACAGCACAGAGCAACCGCAACCCGCTCTACATCGTCAATGGTGTGGAGCGCAGTAGCGTTACGGATATCCCTGAGAAGAATATCGAGAAAATCGAGACCCTTCCAGCCGATGAGAGTACAGTGGCAAAATATGGCGAGCAGGCAAACAATGGCGTGGTTATTATCACTCTGTGTTACGACAAAGAGGCTCAGTTTAACGGGGACGAGGAGTTTTCGGAGTATATCGCGTCAAATATCAAGTGGACCAGCCACGACCCTGTGGCGCGCTTTGTGATGCGTTATACCGTCGAGGCAGATGGCTCCGTAACAAGGGGCAACATCCTCCAATCGACCGACAAACGCTTTGCCAAACGCATCCTTGCGACTTTCGAGGCTGCACCCAAGTGGCAGCCTGCAACCAAGCGCGGAAAGGCTGTAGCGAGCGAGCATCTGTTGGTCATTCAACTGCCTAAGGGCAAGCAGCTACCGCGTGAGCCTTATATCATTATGCTATGAGAGAGTCGTTCACCCTATACGAGTTGCAACGCATAGTTGGCGCAGCAATAGAGCAGTTTCTGCCCTCGCCCGTATGGGTTAGTGCCGAGATTGTAGAACTTAAACTCAACAGCACGGGACATTGCTACCTTGAGCTTGTTGAGCGCGAGCAAAACAGCGTCTCCGGCAGCACAGCCAAGGCACAAGCGCGTGCCGTAATATGGCGCAGCCGATATCCTCAACTCGCCCGTAAGTTTGAAACAGCTACGGGGCGAGGCTTAGCGGCTGCAATGAAGGTGTTGGTACAGGTTAGCGTCAGCTACCACCCTCTCTATGGTATGAGTCTGCAAATTACCGACATAGACCCCGCCTACACATTGGGCGAGGCGGAGCGACAAAAGCAGCTGACCATAGCACGCCTGAAGAGCGAAGGTGTATGGGACAAAAACCGAGCTGTAACGGTATCTCGCATAGTGCAGCGCGTGGCTGTAATATCGAGTGCAACAGCAGCAGGCTACCGCGACTTTATGAACGAGATTGCGTCGAGCCCCTACCGCATACACACCACCCTCTTTGAGGCTCTGATGCAGGGTGAGAGGAGTGGCCAGAGCATTGTCGATGCGTTGAACGCCATAGAGAATAGTGGCGAGGAGTTTGATGCAATAGCTATAATTCGCGGCGGTGGCTCAACCTCCGACCTTGAGTGTTTTAACGACTACCAGGCAGCCCTCAGCGTTGCAAATGCGCCCCTGCCCGTTATTACGGGTATAGGCCACGATAAGGATGTAAGCGTTGTCGATATGGTCGCAGCCATACCGCTAAAAACCCCGACAGCCGTAGCGGCGTGGATATGCGCCACAGCCGAGCGCTTTGACGGCGAGTTGGAGTACGCCGCAATAATGTTGCGCGAAAGTTGCCACAAGTTAACCCAGAGTGCTATGATGCGACTGGAGCAATACTCCGAGCGCCTTCACACAGGCGTTACAACCGCCTTGTCGCGCCAGGGCGAGCGGTTAGCCTCATACGCTATGATGGCCGAGAATTTCGCACCCCAGAGGTTGCTCCGACTCGGTTTTGCCATAGCGCGAAGCAATAACGGAGTGATACGCTCAACCGACGATGTGACTTTGGGTCAGAGGATAACAATAGAGGTTGCCAACGGCAGCATAACAGCCGAAATAGTAGAAAAAGATGAGTCAAATGAGTAACATTTCATACACCGAGGCGATGGCCGAGATTGAGAAAATTCTCAACTCGCTCCAGAGTGCCGACTGCGATGTCGAATTGCTCGCACAGAAAGTTAAGCGCGCCTCGGAACTTATATCACTCTGCCGCACGAAGTTGCGTAAGGCGGAGCAGGAGGTAGAAAAACTATTTGAATAATGGGTATTATAGGTAGAACAATAAAGTGGACGCTTAACGCCATACCACGCACCGCACTTCAGCGCGTGGCAGGTTGGGCTGTACCTGCTCTGGGATTGCTCTATATGGGCAAGGGGCGAGAATGTCCAATTTGCGGCAGCAAGAGGCGTAAGTTCCTGCCATACGGCTACGGACCTGTGCGCGAGGATGCGCTTTGTCCAAGATGTCTGTCACTTGAGCGCCACCGATTACTCTGGCACTACCTTGTGCATAGCCCTGAGCAAGAGCGATTTAAGAGCCTGCCTACAATACTACACATTGCGCCGGAGGTCTGCCTGATGAAGCAGTTTAAGAGGATGTATGCATCCAAACCGCAGAACTACATCACCGCCGACCTTGAGAGTCCGCTGGCCGATATGCACTTCGATGTGCAGCAGATACCTATGGACGACCAAAGTGTCGATATAGTTATCTGCAACCACCTATTAGAGCATGTTGAGAGCGACCATAAGGCATTAAAAGAGATTTACCGCATAATGCGCCACGGGGGTATGGGCGTTATGTTGGCACCGATAGATTACTCCCGCGAAAAGACATTCGAGGATGACACTATTACCGACCCAAAGCAGCGAGCCGAAGTGTTCGGGCAGTATGACCACCGTCGAATATATGGAAGAGATTACCTTGAGCGCCTCCGTGCTGCAGGCTTCGAGGCTGAAGAGATAGATTATGCAGCCACCTTTACCGAACAACAACGCACCCTGTACAGTTTTGGATGCGACAAACTATATATAGTCAGAAAATGAGTAATGTTTTAGAGAGATATGCGTCATTTCGCGCAAAGATAGCCCAGATGTTCTCCACCACGACCCAGCAGATGGTCGATGTGGCACTTCAATATGCTGAGCGACATCTTGAGGGTCAACAGCGTTATGACAACACCCCGATGCTCGACCACGCCGTAGGTGTGGCGCACATTGTGGCCACAGAGGTGGGCTTAGGCCGAAATTCAACCGTGGCAGCCATCATCCACGACATCATTCGTCTTGCCGCCAAGGGTAACGACGAGCAACAACTTAACGACCTGCTAACCGAGTGCAAAAAACTCTTCGGCAAGGAGGTTGTGGGTATTGTCAGCGGCCTTGCCAATATCTCGGAGCTTAACTTCAACACCGACAAAGAGCAGGCATCATCGTTCCGCGATATGATTGTTGCCTACTCTGAGGATCCGCGAGTGATACTTATCAAGCTCGCCGACCGATTGGAGGTAATGCGTTCTATAGAGATATTCCCCGAGGCAAAGCGCATAAAGAAGAGCTGGGAGTCGCTCAACCTCTACGCCCAGATAGCCCACAAGCTCGGTCTATACAACATCAAGAGCGAGTTGGAGGACTTGGCCCTTTCGCAACTTGAGCCGGAGAGTTATAAGCACATTGTAAGCAAACTTGCCGAGTCCGAGCAGGAGCGATTGGCATTTATCGAGCGCTTCCTTGAGCCTATACGCCCCGCATTAGACAATGCCGGCATAAAGTACCACATCAAGAGCCGCACCAAGTCCGTATATTCTATATGGAACAAGATGCGCAAGCAGCAGGTTGATTTCGAGGGAGTCTATGATATATTCGCCCTGCGTATTATAATCGACTGCGTTAAGGAGCAGGAGAAGGCTCAATGCTGGTTGGTATATTCTATTGTCAGCGACCTCTACACTCCTAATACCGACCGTATGCGCGACTGGATTACCATACCTAAATCCAACGGTTACGAGAGTCTTCATACAACCGTGTCGGCAGGTGATGGCAAGTGGGTAGAGATACAAATCCGTACCGAGCGTATGAACGATGTAGCGGAGTTGGGTATTGCTGCACATTGGCGATATAAGGGAGTCAACCAGGGAGCCCAGACCTCGGAGCAGTGGTTGCAGCGCCTGCGCGAGCTTATGGATCAGACCAAAGAGGATATAGCCGAGCGCTTTGACGCAAGTCCCGCATCAGGCGAGATATTTGTCTTTACTCCAAATGGCGATATTCGCAAACTGCCGGAGGGTGCCACAATACTCGACTTTGCATTTGACATCCACACCAACCTCGGCTCAACCTGTGCCGGCGGTAAGGTCAATGGTCGCGCCGTACCTATCCGTGAGCAGCTCAAAAATGGCGACATCGTCGAGATTTTAACCCAGAAAAATCAGCAGCCAAAGGCCGACTGGCTCAACTTTGTGGTTACAACAAAGGCTCGCCAACGCATCAAGGCCTTCATTCGCGAGGAGCAGGCAAAGAATGCCAAGCTCGGCCGCGAAGAGTTGGAGCGCAAGCTCAAGAATTGGAAACTGACATCCAAAAGCATCGACGAGGTGGTGGCATACCTATGTAAGTACTACAAGCAACGCACAGGCACAGCCCTCTACGAGCTTATTGCCACCGAGAAGATAGACCTCACTACGGTCAAAGAGCTACTGAACCGCTGGCTCTCGGGCGAGGCAGATGAGGAGCGCCGTGCAGCTGAGGCTGCGGCAGAGCGTGCCCGCCGCCAAAATCCACAGCAGACAAAGCAGCCTTCTTCCGATGCGCTGATAATAGACGAGGGTATAAACAACATAGTCTATAAGTTGGCAAAGTGCTGCAACCCTATCAAGGGCGACGAGATTTTCGGTTTTGTGACAATCAATGCCGGCATTACTATCCATCGCTGCGACTGTCCTAATGCAAAACATATACGCAAAAACTACCCATACCGCATTATGGAGGCTAAGTGGCGTGAGCAGGCTCAAGGCTCTTTCCGCGTCACTATTGCCATAACAATACAAGACTCTGCTGGTCTTGTCAACAAGATTACCGAGGTGGTAAGCCACGACTTGAAGCTCAACATCCGCACCATCAACCTCTCCTCGCGTGGCGACGGAACGGGTGTGGGTACAATCAGTGTCGAGGTGCCTTCAACATCGGTTGTAGATATGCTTCTGCACGCCATTATGCGCATAAAGGGTGTGCAACGAGCCGTACGAGTAAACAACTAAAAACCTATAACAATGAAACAAACCTTAACTCTAATCCTTACGCTTTTAGCCTTTGCAACAGCTTCGGCTCAAAGCACATTCACTTCGGCACTCAAAGCCAAAGCCAAAGGTGGCGCAAACATCTACGGAACGGTCGAGTGCGACGGTAAGCCATTGGCAGGCGTAGCTGTATCTGACGGATACGAGGTAGTTGTAACCAACAAAAAGGGTCAGTACCTTATCAAGTCGCAGAAGCGCAACGGTTATGTATTTATAACAACACCACGAGGTTATGAGGCTATGACCGAGGGTAAAGATGTCGTTCCTCAGTTTTGGGCAGAGCTGAGCGAGGATGTCAATAAATCTGAGCGCCACGACTTCAACCTCCGCGCCGTAAATAACGACAAGCACATCATTGCAGCCGTTGCCGACATCCATATTGCCAACCACCACAACGACCTGGGTAACTTCCGCGACATCTTTATTCCGAGCCTCAAGGCAGAGATTGAGCAATACCGCAAGCAGGGCATCCCTGTATATTCGTTGTGTTTGGGCGACAGCACCCACGAGATTTATTGGTATGACTACCTATACGACATAGGCGACTTTAGAAAGACTTTGGCCGATGTAGGCTATCCAACGCCACTGTTCAACACAATGGGTAATCACGACAACGACGGAGCAACCCCTTGTGATGCCAATACTGACTTTAACGCCACCGCAAAGTATCGCAAGGCCTTTGGCCCGACATACTACTCGATGAATATCGGCAAGGTACACTACATTATGCTCGATAACATCCACTACATCAACAAGCCCGGAGGCAAGAAGGCTAAAGGTATTGTAGGCTCACGCAATTATATCCACGATATCTCTCCTGAGCAGATGGCGTGGCTCAAGAAAGATCTCGAGCTTGTAACCGACAAGAGCACCCCGATAGTTATCGGTGTTCACTCGCCTATATTCCGTTACAAGAATGGTATGAGTGGCAAAATCAGCTCTACCCTGCCGGAGCAGAACACACAGGAGCTCGTTGCCCTGCTACGCCCATTCTCGGCTGTACATATTCTCTCAGGACACGCACACCGCAACCGCACAACCATCTGCAAGGGAGATAGTTCACAGCCGGAGTTGGCAAATATTATCGACCACAACATCGTTGCCGTTGCCGGCTCGCTGTGGTACTCATCAGGCTTTGGTGGTCCGATGCTCGGCTCACTTGGCGAGCCTGCGGGTTGTAAGATTTTTACTATCGACGACAAAAATATAGAGTGGTACTTCAAAGCTACCGAGTATAGCGCCTCAGAGCAGTTTACCTGCTTCGATATGAATGCCGTGCGCGACTATTTCGCTAAAAATGGCGAGGCGCGACTCTTCCTTGAGCGCTATCCTAAGCGTACTGACTATGCCGAGTGGGAAAAGGACAACACCGTGATGATCAATGTATGGGACTGGTGCGACGGCTGGAAGATATCTATCAAGGAGAATGGCCGTGAACTGAAGGTTTCGCGCCGTAAGGCCGAGCATCCACAGATGATTGCGGGCATAGACATTCCTAACGCTCTGTGGCTCAATAAGTTTACAGATAAGAACAACAAGGTCAAGAAGCACCCTCACATGTTCTTCGCTGTAGCCTCTGCTCCTGATACCGAATTGGAGGTAACCGTTACCGACCCGTTCGGTCGCGTATATAAGCAGACAATGGTGCGCCCTAAGCCCTTCTCAGTAAAGATGCGATAACCCCAACACCTAAATATTATGAAAAGAGTTTTTATCCTAACCTTAGCCATTATAACAGCTCTGACGACTACAGCGCAGAGCCACTTTACCTCAACCCTTGCAGCCAAAGCGGCAAAGGGTGCAACCATCTATGGCACCGTAGAGTGCGAGGGCAAACCGTTAGAGGGCGTTGCTGTATCTGACGGCTACCAGATTGTCAAGACCGATAAGCAGGGTCTCTATAACCTCACCTCTGCCAAGCGCAACGGCTATGTCTTTATAACCATTCCGAGTGGCTACGAGGCGATGACCGAGGGTACTGATGTTGTTCCTCAGTTTTGGGCAGAGCTTACCGCCGACCCTCAAACTGCCGAGCGCCACGACTTTAATCTGCGCGCCGTGAATAACGATAAGCACATCATCGTAGCTGTAACCGACATTCACATTGCCAACCGACTCAACGACCAGACCGTCTTTTCCGAGTCGTTTATTCCAAGTCTCAAGGCTGAAATTGAGCAGTACCGCAAGCAGGGTATTCCTGTATATTCAATCAATATGGGCGATAGCAGTTTTGACCTCTACTGGTACGACTACAACTACGACATAGCCGACTTCCGTAAAACTTTGGCAACAGCCGGCTACCCAACACAGATGTTTGCTACAATGGGTAACCACGACAACGACGGCGCCGTGCCTTATGGTCCTGATGTCGATTTTCTCGCTTCGGCTAAATATCGTAAGGCCTTTGGCCCGACCTATTATTCTATAAATATAGGTAAAATCCACTATGTGATGCTCGACAACATCATCTACCGCAATCAGGTCAAAGAGGGCGGCAAGAAGGGCAAAAATATCGTTGGATCGCGTAACTACGACATAGCCTTTACTCGTGAGCAGCTCGACTGGCTTGCTGCCGACTTGAAGGATGTCGATAAATCGACCCCCGTCGTTCTGGCCGCTCATAGTCCTATCTTCCGCTACGCAAACTATATGGACGCACCGGTTGCAATCCGCCTGCCTGAGGAGCAACAGCAGGAGTTTGTGTCGCTGCTCAAGGATTTTAAGACCGTACACATCCTCTCAGGTCACACCCACCGTAACAGATGCTGCTACGGTAAGCGCGATACAACCAAGCCCGAAATTGCCAACATTACCGAGCATACCGTCGTAGCTGTATCGGGCGCACGCTGGCACACATCAGCCTTTGGTGGCCCGCAAATAGGTGTTACAGGCGATCCTGCCGGTTGTAAAATATTCCCTATAGACGGCACCGATATCAAGTGGTACTTCAAGGCGACCGAATTTGACTCTTCGACACAATTCCGCTGCTTCGATATGAACCAGGTACGCAAATACTATCAGGAGAATGGCGAGATAAAGGTCTTCCTTAACCACTACCCTAAGCGCACAAACTATGCCAACTTCAAGGGCGAGAATGTCGTTATGATTAATGTATGGGATTGGGCTACCGACTGGAAGATTTCGGTTACCGAGAATGGCCGTGAGCTTGAGGTTGTTCGCAAGAAGCGCGAAAATCCGCAGTATATGGTTACATACGACATTCCTAAGCGCTTGTGGATGTTTGACCTGAACACCAAGAGCAGCGCCAAGAAGTCTCAACACCCACACATGTTCTTTGTTGAAACCTCTTCTCCAAACTCAACTATCGAAGTTACCGTTACCGACTCCTTCGGTAACACATACCACCAAACTATGGAGCGTCCAAAGCCGTTCCACGCAAATATGAAGTAATATGAAGCGCTTTTTAACATTGGTCGCATTATCCCTGATTTTCGGAGCGACCACAGCCCAAACAACATTCTCCTCAACTCTTGCTGCAAAGCCAAAGAAGGGGTCAACAATCTATGGTACTGTTGAGTGTGACGGCAAGCCTCTTGAAGGTGTTAAGGTGAGCGACGGCTACCACATCGTCACAACCGACAAGCACGGAGTCTATAACCTTGTATCCGACAAACGCAACGGCAATGTATTTATCACCATTCCGAGCGGTTATGAAGCTCCCGTAGCTGTGGGCGACATCGTACCTCAATATTGGGCGCACCTTACAGCTGACGCCCAGACAGCCGAGCGTCACGACTTTAACCTGCGCGCCGTAAACAACGACAACCATATCGTTTTGGCTGTTACCGACATCCATATATCTCATCAGCTGGGCGATATAGAGCAACTTGAGCAGAATGTTATGCCACGCATTAGAGCCGAGGTGGACAAGTATCGCAGTCAAAACATTCCTGTCTATACACTATGTATGGGCGATAGCAGTTTTGACCTTTTCTGGTACGACTACAACTACGACATAGCCGACTTCCGCGCCACAATGGGTAAAATTGGCTATCCTACACCTATTTTCCACACAATGGGTAACCACGACAATGACGGTGCAACCGAGCCTGATGCAAATACCGACTTTAACGCCACAAAGCGCTACCGCGAGGTTTTTGGTCCGACATACTACTCCTTTGATATTGGCAAGGTACACTACATTATGCTCGACAACATCCGCTACCGCAACCAGAAGCGCGAAAATATGAAGAAGGGCAAAAATATGGCTGGTGCCCGCAACTACGACCACATTGTCACCGAGGAGCAGATGGAGTGGTTGCGCAAGGATTTGGCCCTTATTGAGGATAAGTCAACACCTATAGTTGTTGGTATGCACTGCCCTGTCTTCCGTATGCGAAGCGAGCATAACTCTACCGAACTTTACAGCTACTTTACCGACAAAGATGGTGGCAGAACACTCCCTCCGGCTCTCTACTTTGCCGAGGCGTTCAAGGGCTTTGAGCAGGTACACTTCCTTACAGGTCACACCCACAAGCTCATCACTACCCACTGCAAACTTGACACTCGCTATCCGGAGGTTGCAAATATTATCGACCACAATGTCAGCGCTATATGCGGCGCGTGGTGGTTTACCGCAGCACACGGAGGGCCACACTTGGCTCCCGATGGTTCTCCTGCGGGCTTTACTGTTTTCCCTGTAAATGGTAAGAATTTGGAGTGGTACTTCACATCGGTTGACTGTGGTGCTGAGCGCCAATTCCGTGCCTTTGACCTCAACAGCGTACGCGACTACTACAAAACCAATGGCGAGATTGGTATCGTAATGGAGAACAACCCTCAGCGTACCAACTTTGCCACAGTTGAAGACAACCTTGTGGCGATACATATTTGGGATTGGGCATACGATTGGAAGGTGACAGTCACCGAGAACGGCAAGCCGCTCAAGGTGGAGCACACCCCAATGGAGAACCCTCAATATACCGTTGCCTACTGCGTTCCAAAGAGCGTATGGCGTCGCAAATTGACTCCTAATATGTTCAAGAAGGATAAAACCGCACACATGTTTCTTGTAAAGGCGTCAGCGCCTGACACAACGCTCGAAATTAGCGTAACCGACAGCTTCGGTCGCACCTATACCGAGAAGATGGTGCGTCCTAAGGCGTTCACAAAAAATATGCAATAACCTTACAACACAACCTATATGAAAGATTTTGTAATTGGCTTAGACTACGGTACCGACTCAGCTCGCGCGGTACTTGTTAATGCCCACACAGGCGAGCAACTTGCCGAGGCTGTACACTGCTACGCCCGCTGGGCGGAGGGTAAATTTTGTGACCCTCTTGCCAGCCGTTTCCGTCAGCATCCCCTCGACTATATTGAGGCATTAAAGAGTGTTCTGCACGGCGTATTGGACGCAAACCGTGATGTTGCTCCATACATTCGTGCTATTGCGGTAGATACAACCGCCAGCACCCCTTGCTTTACCGATGAAAACCTTCAGCCGCTCTCTCTGAAGGCCGAATACAGCGAAAATCCCGATGCTATGTTTGTCCTCTGGAAGGATCACACAGGCGTTGCCGAGGCTGCCGCTATAGAGGAGGCGTGCCACAACGCCGAGGTGGACTACACCCAGGTGTCGGGCTACCACTACTCAGCGGAGTGCTTCTGGTCAAAGGTTATGCACATCTTGGGCACTAACCCAGACATCCGTCGTGACGCCCGCTCAATTATTGAGTGCAGCGACTTTATTACCGCGACACTTACAGGTACCACCGATCCCAAGAAGGCTCGCATAGGCCACTGCAACGCATCGCAGAAGATGTTCTGGAGCGAGGATTGGGGTGGTTTCCCACCAGAGAGTTTCTTTGAGGCGCTCGACCCCGCTATGGTGCCAATCTTGCGCTCAATGAATGCAGACAAATATACTTGTGACAAACCATACGGTACTATCAGCGCACAGTGGGCCGAGGAGCTTGGTCTTAACACAGATGTTGTCATCGGCTGTGGCAATGTAGATTCACATCAGGGCGCTATCGGTGCAGGTGTGGCATACAAGCAGGCAATGATAAACCTCGGAACATCGGGTTGCTGTATGTTCGTCATCCCTAACGAAGTGTTGCAGGGCAGAATTATTGACGGCGTCTTTGGTCAGGCAGAGAGCTGTATCATTCCTGGTCTTATCGGCTTTGAGGTCGGCCTGTCTGCCTTTGGTGACGCATACGCCTGGTTGCGCCGCATATTGGCATACCCAACCGTAGAAATCCTGGCTAAGAGCCAAAAGGTTGACCCACAGACACGCGAACAGCTGGTAGATGAGGTAATGGACAACATCCTTGTAAAGTTGGGCGAGGATGCATCAAAGATTACACCTCGTCTTGATGCGCCATTTGCAACCGACTGGTTTAATGGTCGCCGCTCTCCGGAGCCAAACCAGATGTTGTGGGGTTCACTTATGGGCCTTAGACTCTCAACAACCGCACCTGAACTCTACTACGCCATTGTTGAGGCAACAGCGTTGGCAATGAAGACCATCGTTGACCACCTTGAGCAGCGTGACATCGTCTTCGACTCATTCATCGGCGTGGGCGGTATTGCACAAAAGTCACCATTTGTTATGCAGATGTTGGCAGACGCTGTAGGCAAGCCTATCCGCGTGTCGCAGACTAAGCAGTCGTGCGCACTCGGTTCGGCAATATGCGCGTCAGTTGTAGCGGGCATATACCCTACTATCGAGGAGGCGCAGAAGGCTTTGTGTCAGCCAATACTTAGAATATATACCCCTGATGCCGCTCGTCGTGAGTTGCTCCAGAAGCGCCACGAGCTCTATCGTGCAGCAGGAAAGTTTACTGAACAACATATCTAATATCAAATATTAAAAACTACTATGAAGAGTATTTTTGAACCTGCACGCGAACTTAAAGTGCGTGCTGAGGTAGATGTTTTGGTTGTCGGCGCAGGTCCTGCCGGCATTATGGCGGCAGAGGCTGCTGCCCAAGACAAAAATCTGAAGGTTATGCTTATTGAGCAGCGTGGCTATATGGGCGGTAACCTTACAATCGGACTTCCAATTCTCTCATTCCTCGGCCCTAAGGGCAATCAGGTAGTAAAGGGTGGCGCACAGAAATTTATCGACCGTATGTGGGCAAAAGGGGCTGCAAGTGAGCATAAGCCTTGCAAGAACCATATGTCACTCACCATCATCGACCCAGACCAGGCTAAGACCGTAGCTTGGGAGATTATGGACGATGCAGGTGTAGAGGTGCTTCTCTATGTGTTCGTTGTCGATACTATCGTTGAGAATGGCAAGGTTAAGGGCGTAGTTATCGAGTCTAAGGCCGGCCGCGAGGTTATCCTTGCAAAGACAGTTATCGACTGTACAGGCGATGGCGATGTTGCCTTCCGTGCAGGCGTTGAGTGCAACAAGGGTGACGAAAATGGCGGTATGCAGCCACCAACCCTTATGTTCCTTATGCGTGGCGTAGAGATGCAGAAGTTGCGTGACGCTATCTGCCTTGAGCCAGAGAAGTTCGATATGGATGTTATGCCACCATCACAGTTCCGTGAGGGTAAGTTTATCACCGTAGGTCTGCGTGGTCGTATTCTCGAGGCGCAGCAGAAGGGTTACAACATCCCTGTGGCTCGTACAATCCTTATCACAGGCCTTAACGACGACGAGATTTGGGTTAATATGACCCGTGTTTCGGGCGTTGACTCTACCGACCCTGTAAGCTACACTAAGGGCGAGCACGATGCACGCAAGCAGATGTACGATGTTATGGCATACCTCAAGGACTTCGTTCCCGGCTTCGAGAACTCTTGGCTTGAGCGCTCGGCTGCCTTTATGGGTATCCGTGAGAGCCGCGTGATTGTCGGTAAGTATGTTATGACAGCGCAGGATATCCTTGAGCAGAAGCGTTTTGACGACGCTATTGCCGTAGCAGGCTACCCTGTAGATATTCACCACGCAAAGGGTGGCGACTGCACTATGCTCTTCTGCGAGGATGCTTATCAAATCCCGTACGGAGTACTCGTACCACAGACTATTGAGGGTCTGTTGGTTGCAGGTCGCTGCTCAGCTATGGACCACGAGGCTATGGCTGCAACACGCGTAATGTCAACCTGTATGGCATTGGGCGAGGCTGCTGGTACTGCTGCTCGTATTGCCATTGCAGACGGTGT
Organism: Alistipes sp.; assembly: GCA_017383345.1. GTDB lineage: Bacteria > Bacteroidota > Bacteroidia > Bacteroidales > Rikenellaceae > Alistipes. The sequence goes on from JAFNYE010000194.1 coordinate 21,662, forward strand.
AGAGCCATCGGCTGTAGATGTGGCAAAGGTACAGAAGGCTTTGATTGATAATGACGCTTATTTGGCACTATAAAACTATATTATTATGAAGACTTTTCAACAACCGGCTCGCGAAACTGCTGTTCGCGCCGAAGTAGATATTCTTGTGGTCGGAGGTGGCCCTGCCGGCATTATGGCAGCAGAGGCTGCAGCAAAGAGTGGCAAGAAGGTTATGCTCCTTGAGCAGCGCGGCTTCTTGGGTGGCAACCTTATCTTGGGTCTGCCTATTCTCTCAATGCTCGACAAAGATGGCAACCAGATTATCAAGGGCGCCACAGGTAAGTTCGTGGAGCGCCTTCAGCAGCGCGGTATGGCTACAGGTCACAAGCGTTGTAAGCTCCACATCTCGCTCACTATGGTTGACCCTGAGGCTGTAAAGACCCTCGCGTGGGAGATTATGGACGAGAATGGCGTTGAGGTGCTTATGTATGTCAATGTAGTTGACACTATCACCGAGAACAACAAGGTCAAGGGCGTTATTATCGAGTCTAAGGCGGGTCGTGAGGCTATCTTGGCAAAAGTGGTTATTGACTGCTCTGGCGACGGCGATGTTGCCTTCCGCGCAGGCGTTGAGTGCCGCAAGGGTGACGAGCGTGGCCGTATGCAGCCACCGACACTTATGTTCTCTATGCGTGGCGTGAATATCGATCAGGTGCGCGACAATGTAGTCAACCACTCCGACAAGTACGGTATGGATATTATGCCACCGGAGCAGTTCCGTCAGGGCAACTTTACAATGGTGGGCTACCGTGACCAGCTCAGCGATGCTATCTCAAAGGGTTTCAATATCACCGTTGCGCGAACAATCTTTATGACAGGCCTTAAGGATGACGAGTTGTGGGTTAATATGACCCGCGTATCGGGTGGCGACGCTACCGATCCTGCAAGCTACACCGCCGTAGAGCGCGAGTGCCGCCGTCAGATGTACGATGTGGCTCGATACCTTATTGAGTACATCCCTGGCTTTGAGAATGCGTGGATTGAGACCGTACCTCCATTTACAGGCATCCGCGAGACCCGCGTTATTGTAGGTAAGTATGTTATGACTACCGAGGATTTGTTGGAGGCTCGCAAGGCTGAGGATGTTATCTGCGTAGCAAGCTACCCTATCGACCTTCACCACGAGGAGGGCGGCGACTGTACCCTTATCTATGGCAAGGGCTCATACGATATCCCTTACCGCACATTAGTGCCAGAGAAGGTGGAGGGTTTGTTGGTTGCAGGTCGTTGCTCATCTATGGATCACGGTGCTATGGCTGCTACCCGCGTAATGTCAACCGTTATGGCTATGGGCGAGGCTGCGGGTACTGCGGCTCGCATTGCTGTAGAGGATGGCGTTGAGCCTTCAGTTGTAGATATCAAGAAGGTACAGGCTGCTCTTATCGAGAACGGTGGTTACTTAGGATAGATATGAAACGACTAATTCTAACCCTTCTTACCATTATGGTGGCGGGAGTCTTGGAGGCTGCTCCAAAGGCTCCTATCCACCGTATTATGACAGCCAACATCCGCATTACGGGTCTTAAGGAGGATGACGCTCCTTATCGCCACTGGGATGACCGCAAAGATTATATGATTAAGGTTATTCGCAAGCAGGACCCCGATGTGGTTATGATGCAGGAGGTGATTTACGACTCATACGAGTACTGCAAGAAGAAATTGAGCGACTACTATTGCTTTGGCTTTGAAGGCCCGGAGATGGACCCATATACCGAGGGCTACCACTTTATCGGCAAGAATGTCATCTTCTTCAAAAAGTCGCGTTACAAGCTTGTTTCATCAGGCTGTTATTGGCTCTCCGAGGATCCCGTTATGGCGGGCAGCATAAGTTGGAACACCAACCGCGCGCGCCACGCCAACTGGGTGAGAGTAATCGACCGCAAGACAGGCGAGCAGTTGCGACTGATTGACATTCACCTTGACCACAAGTCCAAAGAGGCGAAAATCAATCAAGCCAAACTCATTGTTCGCGAGGCGGCTCAATATCAGGAGTCATTCCCGCAGATTATCTGTGCCGACTTCAACTCGCGCAAGTATGAGGAGCAGGTGTTGCACTTTACCTCTAACGGCTGGAAAGATTGCTACGATATGCTGCACAACGGCGTTGAATTTGGTCGCACAGCACACGGCTTTAAGGGTCACAATATGCCTCAAAAGCCTGGCAAGGGTCGCATAGATTACATTCTGACAAAGGGTGCGGCTAAAGCCATCAGCTGTGAAGTTATTACCGACCACAAAGGCGAGCTATACCCTTCCGACCACTACTTTATGATTGCCGAGGTGGTAATTGAGTAGTCAAGGCAACGACAAAAAAAATACCGAGCTGTTTAGCTCGGTATTTTTTTTGCCTGTATAAGCGATTACTGCATTGAAGTGATCTCATTGGTAAACAGAGTACACTCGCAAACGCCAACACCCATATTACCAAACAAATTAGTAAGGTCAAGCTTTACAGAGTTCTCAGTAAGCTCAGAGTAAGGAATTGGAGCAGAAGCACTCTGACCAGCCATATTTGTAACGGTAACAATAATGTTTCCAGAAGTTGCATCAGTAGCCTCTACAGTATAAGCAGCAGCCATAAGAGCCTGAGCAAAACCTGCAGCCTGAGCACCATATACGCTTGACAAATCGCAAGCAACAAGCAATTGACCTGCAGCAGTTGCGCCTAAGTCAACGAAGCAAACTGCGCCCGGATAGTCTGGAAGAAGCACGCTTGAAACAGATGCAGGCAAAGCCCAACGCTTAGAGTCAACGCTTGCAGCAACCTCAGTTGAAAGACCATCGATAGTAATCTCGTAGTCTGCAACCTCGATAGAGTAGGTAGCACCAGGGCCAACCATAAGCAAATCAGCAGCGCGAGGAGATACTATAAGCTTCCAGTTGCCATTGTCATCAACCTTCTTGAACATTACTCGACCCTGTGTAAACTCGAATACCTCAGGAGCACCCTCAAGGAATGAAGTATAACCACCTGTAAGGTTACCACCCTCACCTGCTACGAATGAAGCACCGTCAACAACGCCATTCTCGGTCTCAAGAACCAACTTGAACTCACCGCTTGAGCTATTAGAAACAAGGGTTACAATATTACCCTCAGTAGTAGCCTTGAACTTAGTGAAGCCCCACTGCTTGAGGTTGAACGGATAAGCATTAGTAGGAGTAGAAACAGAGTAACCAAGAGGGCCAACATACTCAGCTCTGATAATATAAGGGAAACCTGTCTCGTCAACAGCAGGAATGTTGATAGTCAAAAAGTTTTTATCCTCATCAGGCATAAGGGTTGTGTACTCGATACCATAAGGAAGACCCTCAGCATCAACAGCAGCATCTGCAGAGTCGAAACCTACAGGGAGATATTCCTTACCCTGTGCGTCAATAAAGTTGGTATAAGCAGGATCTGCCAATACGCAAGTAGCCTCAGGAACAACATCGCCATCGATTGCACCATTCAAGAGGTGGTACATACCTGAAGTCATATAACCAACATAATCCGGCATAGTAGCCCAGTCGTACATAACGATAGAAGCCATATCGTCACTCTGAGAGTTCATAAGATGAATCATCAAACCTGGAAGACCTACAGCATCCCAAAGGTTCATATTACCATCAACAGGGCTAATATCGAATGCCATCTCTACAACAATCGGAGTAGGCTCAGCAGTAACAACGAAAACAACATCGCTGATAGCCTGCTTGCCCTGGTTCTCAGCTGCAAGGTAGAAGTCATACTCAGTAGAGTACTTAAGACCCTCAACTACAACCTCAACATCCTTCTTGTTAAGCTTAGAAGCAGCCAAAGCAGTACCCTGCTCGAAAACGGTCTGAGCAGTTACACCCTCGGTGTACTTAGGAACAACCAACCAAGAAGCCTTCTTTGCGTTAGTAGTAGAAACGAGCACCATAAATGAATCCTCGAAAACCTCCTCCTCAACAACAGTAACTGCAACAGTAGGAACAGCGATAGCTGCGCCTGTTGACATTGTAACAGTCTGTGCGTAAGAGTTGTGAACGAAGTTCTTAGCAAAAGCGTAGATGTGGTACTCAGCATCAGCAGCAAGGCCAGAAACGGTTACCTCCTGCTCAAACGGAGACTTAACATCTGCGTCAAGGTAAGTACCCTTAGCGATGTCGAGGTTAGTGTTCTCCTCTGTCTCGGTAGCAGTGTTAACAACCCAATAGTAGATGTCATCAGCACCATTAGCCTTAATGGTGAAAGTGAGGGTTGTCTCGGTAGAAGTACCGGCAACAAGCTCAACTGATGTCTTTGGATAATCACCCTCAAGATCAGCCTTACAAGCAGAGAAAAGCGATGTAAGAGCTACAAGAGAGGTCATCATCAGGAAAAGTCCAAATTTTCTCATAGTTAAATGTATTTAATGAATAATAAATTATTATGTGTTAAAAAAACGGTTGTCAAACCCATTTTTACACCGTTTTGCTCTGCAAGATATAAATAAATTTTTTCAAAACAAAACACACCAACACTTTTTTCACTATAAACGCACTTTGGACAAGTTACAGATTGTAAGTTTTTACTTAGTTTTCATAACAAATCAAAACCTCACACTCAACCATAGCGTTTAACTATTGAAGAGTTATGGGGTTTCAAAAAAATATTAAAATTTTTTCAATTTATGTTGCACATTACGGTTTGCAAGTGCAAAAAGGGGATTTTATAACAATATTACCCCCATAGGTGAAGTTTGGCTATTCAGACCAATCTATCTCTAAATCGGTGAGTTGTTCAACAGCCATACGACCCTCTGCGCCCAACGAAAGGGTATATTTGTTGACAAAGAGCGAGATATGCTTATCTATTACTTCATCCTCCAACTCCTGCGCGTGTTGCTTAACAAAGTTGCGCGAGAGTAGCGGATTATCAAAAGCGTATGCAACCGAGTCGCGTAGCAGTTGTTCAAACTGCTTACGAATTGTAACCTCTATATCGCGGCGAATGACAATAGCTCCCAATGGCAACGGCAAAGAGGTCTGCTCTTCCCACAAGAAGCCCAAGTCGGCAACAAGACAAAGATTGCGACGCTGATATACAAAGCGTCCCTCGTGAATTAACACGCCCGCATCGGTTTTACCCGCCTCAACAGCGGCAGCGATATCGGAAAAGAGCATCGGCACAACCTCCACATTGGGAAAGTAGCGCAAAAGCAGAGCGTTAGCGGTTGTGTTGAGTCCGGGCGTAGCAACTGTGCGGATTGGGGTGTTATCGCCCTTACGGCGCACAAGCAGCTGGCCATTTCCACGACCCAAAGCCGAACCGCTATCAAGCAGAGCGTAACGGTCGGCAATCTTTGGATAGACCGAGTAGCTGATTTTGGAGATGTCGGGCAAACCCTCAAGAACGCCACAGTTGAGTTCCTCAATGTCCTTATACTTAACATCCAAATCGAAGTCGTGGCAAAGACGACGATTTATTATTGCATCAAAGGCAAAGGTGTCGTTTGGGCAGGGTGAGATATGGAGTGATAGCTTTTTCATTAGAACAGAGTATTTATTGTCTTAGACAGAGAGTCAAGCGCCGCAGGTATATCCCACGCACTACGAGGGTCATCGGTGTAATTAGATATGGCGCGTATCTGCGCACAAGGAACTTTATGCTCGGCACAAAGTGCAAAAAGGGCCGCGCCCTCCATATTCTCCACCTGCGCACCACAAGACTCTGCACCAACGGCCATAACTGTGTTGGATATAACCTCAGGCAACGGCAACGAGTAACTCGCGCTATAACTCTTCTGATAGACCGACGGCAGCGTTGATGTCTGCTCAACAGACACCGCCACCACATCGCCAATACAAAGGCTTCGGTCATACGCTCCCGCTATGCCACAAAGAATGATAGCCTGAGGATGCTCCGACTCTATAATCTTTGCTACCGACAGCGCTGTCTCAACCACCCCAACACCGCAAATGCGAATGTCAAGGTCGCCACGAGCCACCCTTATAGGAGCAGCCTCAGACTCGGTTGGGAAAATCAGCATCGGTTTCATATTGATTGTGTTAGATTGCAAATTTTTATGCGCATATTTTGTATGTTACCCTTTATCCCTTGCACATTTTTATCGCCAGAGTGGTGTAGTTTCAACGCGCTTGCTTTGGACTCGGAGGGAGCATACCTTTGTATGTGACCTTCAAGGCCAGAGCAAGGAAGGCAGAAAATGCGCCACTATCGCGATAAAAATTCTTCGAGTTCAGCAACAGTAACAGGTATCTTCTTACTGCCACCAATAACACGACCACCACTCTCGGTTACGATAACATCGTCCTCGATGCGGATGCCGCCAAAGTCGCGGTAGGAGTCGAGTTTATCATAGTTGACAATACCCTTATAGAGGCCCTCGCTGCGCGACTTATCAATGAGTGCCGGAATAAAGTATATGCCCGGCTCGTTACTCATAACGGTGCCTGCACGAAGTCGCCAGGTAGCACGGTGGATACAAGTCGCCTCCTGAGCAGCGCGCTCAGCAATAGCCGAGAAGTCATAGCTGCGCTCGCCTATAGCCTCGCAGTCGTGAACATCAATACCCATACCGTGGCTCAGGCCGTGAGGCATAAAGAGGAACATTGCGCCTGCAGCAACGGCATCCTCGGCAGAGCCGTTGATAAGACCTACGCCCTTAAGACCCTCGGCAAGGGTAAGCAGGGCTTTACGATGAACATCCTCCATATACATCGCACCCGCACGCATATTTTGCGGAGACAGCTGTTGTGCAGCCAATACTATATTATATATATCGCGCTGGCGATCGGTGAATTTACCGCTTACAGGATAGGTGCGGGTATGGTCGGAGCAGTAGTTGTCCACGCTCTCAGCGCCTGCATCAACCAGAAGCAGACGACCATTCTCAAGCACACCGCTGTAGTTATGGTTGTGGAGGGTCTCGCCATGCTGCGACACGATAGAGGTGAACGATATACCTCCGCCCTGCGCCAAAGCAACGCCCTCGATAGCACCTGCAATCTCGCGCTCAACAACACCCTGGCGACACATCTTCATAGCGGTAGTGTGCATATCGTAACCGATATGGAATGCGCGCTCCATAGCCTCAATCTCCTCGTCACTCTTAACCTCGCGCATAGCCGCTACAGCAAACATCAACTCCACTGACTTATCGTTGTGTAGCTGTGCAGGAGTTTTACCCAACAAATCGCAGAGCAACAGCGTAGTCTGACCGCGATAAGGAGGCAGATAGTGTACCTGACGACCCTGAGCAAGCGCTGCTGCAATAGTGTCGGCAAGTGCCTTGAGAGGCTTTGTGTTAGCTACACCTACCTGTGCGCCTAATTCTGTAACGGTAGGCTGCGGGCCCATCCAGATGATGTCGTCAACGGTGACATCATCGCCAAAGAGCATCGCCTCGCCCGTATTGGCATCAATAAGACCGACAAACTGAGGCAGCGTAAGACCGAAATAGTAGATAAAAGTACCATCCTGACGGAAGTGGTAGGCGTTGTTTGGATAGTTGTATGGAGCCTCCCAATTACCAGGAAGGAGTATCAAGCCGTCGCCTATACGGCGGCAAAGTTCTGCTCTACGAGCGATATAAGTTGTTGATGCAAACATAGTTTATAGTTTTATTTATTATACCTAATCTCTATTTCACGAACTATCTCATAGTCGTGGTCCTCGTCATAGATTGTGGCTGTAGCTTTTTTACGATAAGCGTGCTTGACCGTCTCGCCCAGTGCTACCCTGCCCACCTGCATAGCTCTATTGTCCGAGTGTATACCATCAACAATATACTCAACCACACCATTCTCAACACCGAGAATTTCAATAAGTGGCTCACTATCCTTGAAGCCTTTATCACAAAGAATAGGCAACGAGTCGCCTATAGTATGCTCTCCACAGCTACCCACAACAAGTGCAACCACACGACGGCGATAGTCAAAGCCTTGGAAATAGAGTGTAACTATAAGTGTCGGAGACTCTGTTGACTCCATAAAGTCACAGTTTTCAATATCTAAATTATCATTGTGCCACACACCTCTAAACTGCTGACCATTGGGCATTGTACAGATACCTGCACCCTCCTTAACGCCAGCCTTCCACTCACACTCAATAGTCTTACCAAACTCAACAACCGTATTACGACCCTCGCGCAGTCCGGCAACGAAGTGGCAAGGGGTTATACTCTCTTTGCCGCGCTCGTTGATAATGCGGATAGTACCACTACCCTCTGGCAGACCTGCCGCCCACTGACCTGTATATGAGTAGTGCTGACAATCAGAGGTATAGAATGTCATCTTACCCTCGCCGCACCTTACGCCGTGGCACCACTGACCCTGATAGAGCTTTGGAGCGACAGCATAGTCAGAATATCCGAGCCAATAAACCGTACTCTTTGGAGCGTACTTCATAGTACCCTCGCCGTGTGGCAGACCATTTTCGTCCACCTCGCCCTTATAGTTCTCCGAGCAGAACTGAGGCTCTGCAAAGAGTGTTAAAATTTTCTCGCGCAACTCCATAGTATCTTGGGTATATGGTTTTCTGTTACAACTCTCTTATCTCCTCCTTATAGAGTTTATCTCCACGACGGATTTCCGCGCCCTCGACCTTAATAGAGCATACATCGCCCTGCTTAACCGAGTCAACAGGATTTAGGTCAAGGCGTATTTCGCCCACAACCTGCTCTACGCAGCCCGTAGTTTCGCCCATCCAAAGTATCTCATCGCCCACAGCGAGTGGCGAGGCCTCAATAAGCACCTCAGCAACACCTAAGCGCTTGAAGTAGTTTGTCACCTTGCCTACATAGACCTTGCGGCGCGTTGCCGATGAGCCGTAATTCTGGCTATGCTCAACAACCTTTGCACCCGCATAATATCCGCCCCAGAAGCCACGGTTAAAGACCTTTGACAATGTGACCTTCAGCTCCTCGGCATACTCACGGCTATACTCGCCGCGCTCAATAGCCTTAAGAGCCAAATCGTAGCACTCTACAACGCGCTTGACATACTCTGCACCGCGTGCGCGACCCTCAATTTTGAGTACGCTCACGCCCGCATTGATAAACTTATCGAGGAAATCGACGGTACACAAATCCTTTGGCGAGAGGATATAGCGGCCATCCATATCGAGCATTTCGCCCGTATCTTTATCCTGAAGGGTATATTTGCGGCGACATATCTGGCGACA
>JAFNYE010000195.1 GCA_017383345.1 Alistipes sp.
AGGGGCTTGAGGTTGTAAGGTGTTATGATGATATTGAGGGTGTCTACTCCAATGCTATTATAAGCGGCGTGTCGTGGCTCAGCTACGGCTTGGATTTAGCTACGGAGATTAGCTGGAACGCAATGCTTTCCTCGAATTTCAGAGCCGTGTTATCGTCTTCGAAGTATTCTGATAGTGCAAATATGAGTCTCTACTCTAATAACGATAACTCGTTGATTGCTAATACAGATGTGGAGATAAAGGGTGTGCATCTTGGTGGCGCTGAGTTGGCTATGTATGGCGATATAACACTCCGTTATGGTGGCTGGACAGCTACAGCCTCGCTGTCGTGGTGTGACGGAGGCTACCTCTCGCCCTCGTTTATGCCTCGCACGGAGCGAACTTTAAGCTTTGCTCGTTCCGAGGAGGAGCGCTCGGCGCTTATGGCGCAACGCAATCTACCATCGGCAACTGTTGCCGACCTCTCAATATCGCGCCGCGTGAAGCTAAAGAGTGGCACTTCACTCAGTGCGATGCTCTCGGTACGAAACCTTTTGGGTGGTAGTTGGATTGCCAATGGTTACGAGTCAAACCGCATTCGTTGCCTGGAGAATGACTACTATACCCGCATCTTCAAGTCTGCCGAAATGGTAAACTACTCCTATCCGCGTATGCTCAACCTATCACTAAATCTCTGGTTTTAGGCGAAAAATAGCCCTAAAAATGTGAGAAATTAAAACAATTGAAAAAATTATTGAAAATTTTTAATAAAATATTTGGACGATTAAAACATAATGCTTACCTTTGCAGCGAAGTTTTAAGGTTCATTTAGGTTAGTAGTTTTAGGTTGGCGAGGCTAATCGGAAGGTTGTGTCAAAAGTTGCACACTCCAGAGGGGTTGCAAGTTTTGATACTAAGGTAGCAAAAAGCTACTGAAAACCTTTCGGTAGTCTCTTTTTTTGTGCCTATTTCTGGGTTGACTGCTATAAAATATCGTTTCATTTCGTGGTTTAGGATTTTTATACTACCTTTGTGACTTGTACGCGCGCGCGTTGCGTGTGTGTTATATAGTAAAGAGTGATGAAGAGAAGTTACACAATAGGCTTTGATGCCAAGCACGCCAACAGAGGTAATACTATGCAGAGCAGCTATGCGCGCTTTGTGATAGATGCCCTCTCTGATGCCTGTCCCAAGAGTGCTTACTTCCGTATGTATATCGAACATAGCGAGCCTCACAGCGACTATGAAGCATTGGCAGAGAAGCCAAATGTGGAGTCCATGGAGCCAGATGGAGTGGTATGGCGCAAGTTGTCGTGGTTGTGGCGTATGTGGCATATCGGTCGCGATATGGAGCGTGGTGATGTTGATCTATTTCACGGTTTGGCGGGTTTAGTGCCGTTGGGTCTTGAGCGACGTAATATTCGCTCTGTGGTGACGGTGCATAGTCTTGAGTTCTTGCGCCTTAGACGACATTTTAGTCATGTTTATAACTTCTACCGTCGCGCGATAATGCTCTCGTCTATGCGTCGTGCCGATAGAATCATAGCGGCGAGCGAGTGTGTTAAGCAGGATCTTATGCGCTACTTGCATATCGATGCCGATAAGATTGATGTTATCTATGGTGGCTGTCATCGTCGCTTTGCTGAGCCAGTGACTGATGCAGAGATGGCGCGTGTCAAGGAGCGCTACAATCTGCCCAATCGCTATCTTCTTGTGGCGGGAAGGCATAACGCTCGCAAAAATCTATCACATATTATCGAGACCTTACCTCAGATGGAGGGGGACTTGGATATCGTTATCGTGGGACGTGGTACGGCGCAGACCGAGACTCTTGTGCGCAGAATGAAGGCTCTCGGTGTGGAGGGTCGTGTGCATCTGTTGTATGGTGTTGCCGACGAGGATATGCCTGCGATATATCATGGCGCTACAGCCTACCTTATGCTCTCGTTGTATGAGGGCTTTTCTACAACGATTGTTGAGGCGCTTACGGTGGGTGTGCCAGTAATTGCCTCGCGAGGCTCGAGCCTTGAGGAGGTTGGAGGTCCCGATTCGATATATGTGAAGTCGGGTGATCGCAAGGCACTATTGGAGGCTATCAACCGCGTTGTGGAGAACGAAGAGCTGCGCGAGCAGATGATCGAAAGGGGTAGGGAGTATGCTCAGAGATTCCGTCCAGAGGTTATTGCCTACAATGTTCTAAACTGCTATAGACGCATAGGAATAGATATTCCGATGTAGTAAAAGAGTAAAATTTGCCATATATACAAACTGCTGATACATAGTGGTTTGCAGAAATTGGTGTAAAATTTGAGCCAAATGTTATGGTCATTTTGACAAAATTATCGTATCTTTGGCGGTCGCTATCAGTGGTAGCGTAGGAGAGAAAATAGTGAAATACAATAGATATTGTTATGGAAAAAGTTACTAAAATCGTGGTTATGGCAAAGCAGGTACCCGACACTCGCAATGTGGGTAAGGATGCTATGACCCCAGAGGGTACGGTAAACCGTGCTGCTCTTGCCGCAATCTTTAATCCAGAGGA